>CAXRGK010000251.1:0-6696 GCA_964230145.1 Burkholderiaceae bacterium
TCGCCGCGGGTGGCCGCCTGCACCAGCAAACCGTCCTCGTACCGCAGGCTCATGGCCAAACCGTCGAACTTGAGCTCGGCCACATAGCGTACCGGCGGATCGTTGTCCTGCAGTTTCAACTCGCGACGGATGCGGGCGTCAAAAGCCTCCGCGCCTGTGGCTTCGGTGTCGGTTTCCGTGCGGATGCTCAGCATGGGTACGGCATGGCGCACGGGCGCGAACGCCTCCAGCACCTTGCCGCCGATGCGCTGCGTGGGCGAGTCAGGCGTCAGAAGCTGCGGATGCTCGGCCTCCAGCGCCTGCAGTTCGCGAAAAAGCCGGTCGTACTCGGCATCCGGCACTTGCGGTGCATCGAGCGTGTAGTACAGATGCGCATGGTGGTGGAGCAAGCGCCGCAACTGGGCCGCGCGTTCTGCAGGGCTTTGCGGGGCGGGTCCGGCAGGCATGTCGGCAAACAGGTCCAGCGTGGACATGGATTGAATGCGCGGCTTTCAGGAAAACAGACGGCGCGCCTGGGGCGAGCCTGCCGACAACTCTCGGCTGTCCAGGGCGTCGTAGAGCTGCTGCAGGTCCAGACCAATCTGTTGCATCACGTCCAGGCCCAGGACCTGACCCGAGCCATCCGTGATCACCCCATCCATTTGCTCGGCCAGCATGTGCGCCGCTTGCTGCAAACGATCGAAAGGCTGATCGCTTCTGGGCACCTGGGGCACATCCAGACTGAGCACGCATTCTCGGATGGCCGAAAGTGCCGGGTCATCGGCCAGGGCGGCCTGCGTGTCAAAAGTCAGTGACAGCACCGGAGGCAGGCCCTGCACTTGCGCGGGCAGCACCATCCTGCCGGGAATCACGCCCGCCACAAAACCCAGACGCGCGGCATGTTGCTGGATGTAGCCAGGACTCCAGGCCGCAGCACGGGCCATCAGGGTGACGCTCAACTGGGCGTCGTGCGCACTGGCAAACTGGTCCAGTTCGCGCGCCCGGGCCACTTCTTCGAGCATGTCGCTGAAGCTGGGCGAGCCCCCCACGGCGTCGGCGAACGCCTGCGTCTTGACCACAAATTCGGAGAACTCGATCTCGTTGAGCGGCCCCATGCGATTGGCCAGCTGGACACCGGCCTGGAAAGCCGAGTAACGCCGGCCGGCAGTCAAGGGCTCCCACTCTCCGCTGAGTTCGCTGCAGCCCTCCACATGAAAGGGCTTGGTCCCGACCCGTCGCGTGGCGGGCATGGCGGCCAGTGCCGCATCCCCGGAGACCGGTTGATCGACCTCGATGGTCGAAATCACATCGATCAATGCATCCAGCACGGGCTTGCGCTCGGGCTGTGGCAGGTTCTGGAAGTCGTCCTCGAGCACCGGTTCCACCGGATCGAGATCGGCAGGGGCCTCGGAGGGGGCGTCCCCACCTGCTGTGGTGTCGGCCTGGCGCGGCGCGCTCTTGCGCGATACCCACTGGTTGTAGAGCACCACGGCCAGCAGCGTCACGCCGCCGGCCACCAGCAAACTGATTTGCAGGGAATTCATTGCTTTGCGTTCCTCAGGCTTCGGCCATGCCGACCGCCGATTCCATGTCCACCGCCACGATGCGCGAAACACCCTGCTCCTGCATGGTCACGCCGATCAGCTGTTCGGCCATTTCCATGGCGATCTTGTTGTGGCTGATGAACAGGAACTGGGTTTCCTTGCCCATGCTGGCCACCAGCTTGGCGTAGCGCTCGGTGTTGGCGTCGTCCAGCGGCGCATCCACCTCGTCGAGCAGACAGAACGGTGCCGGGTTGAGCTGGAAGATGGCAAACACCAGCGCGATCGCAGTCAGCGCCTTTTCACCGCCCGAGAGCAGGTGGATGGTCTGGTTTTTCTTGCCGGGTGGCTGGGCCATCACCTGCACACCGGCGTCCAGAATTTCTTCGCCGGTCATCACCAGGCGGGCCTGACCTCCACCGAACAGCTCGGGGAACATGCGGCCGAAATGCTGGTTGACCGTGTGGAAGGTCGAGCCCAGCAGTTCGCGGGTCTCGCCGTCGATCTTGCGGATCGCGTCTTCCAGCGTGTTCATGGCGTCCGTCAGGTCGGCAGTTTGTGAATCCAGGAAGGTCTTGCGCTCGCGGGCGCTGGCCAGTTCGTCCAGGGCTGCGAGGTTGACCGGCCCCAGGGCATTGATCTCGCGGTGCAGGCGGTCAATCTCGCCTTGCAGGCCGTACAGCCGCACTTCGCCCACTTCGATCGATTGGGCCACGGCCTGCAGATCGGCCTGCGCGTCGGTCAGCAACTGGGTGTACTGCTCCAGGCCCAGGCGCGAAGCCTGCTCCTTGAGTTGCAGGTCGGTGATGCGCTGGCGCAGCGGTTCGAGCTCGCGCTCAAACGCCACACGGCGTTCATCGCTGGCGCGCAGCTTGGCGGTCAGGTCGTCGTAGGCGCTGCGTTTGGCCCCCAATTCCTGCTCCCGGGCCATCTTGAGGTTCAGCGCGTCCTGCAGGCCGCCCTGTGCGGCGGCATCCGACAGGCGCGCGAGTTCGTCATGCGCACGATCCGCTTCGGCGGCAATGCTCTGGATCTGCTGCGCCGCTGTGTCCAGCGTGCGCTGTAATTCGGCTTGGCGGGCCTGCAGGCTGCGCTGTGAAAACTGGGCTTCCTGGGCCTGGCGCTCCAGGCTGCGCTGCTGCTCGCGGCATTCGGCCAGCTTGCGCTCGGCCTCGATCACGCGCTCATCGAGCTGGGCATGCCGCTCCTGGCTGTCGGCCAGTTGCATGTCGAGTTCTTCAAAGCGGGCCTCGGCCGTCACGCGGCGTTCCTGCAGCTCTTCGAGCAAGGCATCCACTTCGGCCAGATCACCTTCGATCTGCTGGCTGCGGGCGCGGGTCTGCTCGGCCATCTGCGACAGACGCAGGGTCTCGACCTGCAGTTCGTGCGCACGGGCCTGGGTGGCCGTGGCCTCCTGGCGCACGCCGATCAGGCGCTGCGAAGCATCGGCATAGGCCGCTTCGGCCTTGACCAGTGCGCTGCGGCTCTCCTCGGCGATCAGGGTCTGGGCGCGCAGCTGTTTGTCGAGGTTTTCAATCTCTTGCGCGCGGGCCAGCAGGCCGGCCTGCTCGGAGTCCTGGGCATAGAAGCTCACGCTGTGGGCGGTGACCGCATGGCCCGCCGGCACGTACAGCACCTCGCCGTGCTGCATCTGGCCACGCCAGCCCAGCGCATCGTCCAGGTTGGGTGCGGTGTAGCAGCCCTGCAGCCAGTCGCCCAGCAAGGCGGCCAGGCCGGCATCGCTCACGCGCAACAGGTCAGCCAGTGCGCGGCAGCCTGAAGGCAGGCCGCTGCGTGCGGGTGCATGACCGGCGCTGGGCGGGCTGAAGAAAGACAGCTTTGCCGGCGGTGCATCGCTGGCAAAAGCCCGCACCATGTCCAGGCGCGAGACTTCGAGCGCACCGAGTTTTTCGCGCAGCGCGGATTCGAGCGCATTCTCCCAGCCGGACTCGATGTGGATGCGGCTCCACAGCCCTTCCAGCCCTTCCATGCCGTGCTTGGACAGCCAGGGCTTGAGCTTGCCGTCGGTGCGGACTTTTTCCTGGAGGGCCTTGAGCGCCTCGATGCGGGCGGTCAGATCGGCCAGGCGGGCGGATTCGTCATTGACCACCTGCTGGCGGTGGCGGCGGTCTTCGTCAAGCTGAGGCACCTGGGTCTGCAGCGCTTCCAGGCGGGCGTGCGCTTCTTCGGCAGCGGCTTCGGCCTCGCCCAGCTGCGCCTGCAATTCCAGCAGGCCTTGCTCGTCCGGTGCAGCCAGTGCATTGCGGTCGGCCTGCAGACGCTCGCGGCGCTGCGTCAGCTGCCGGCTTTGCTCTTCGATGTTGCGTTGTTCGGCGGCCAGCACCTGGATCTGCTGCTGCACCTGGCCCACACTGCCACGCTGCTCGTTGGCTTTTTGCTGCGCCTGGCGCAAAGCCTCTTCCAGATCGGGCAAGGCCATGGCCTGGTCCTCGACCTGAGCGGCCAGCGTCATGTTCTTGTCTTCGGCGGTGGCGGCCTGCTCGGCCAGCTGCTCCAGCTCGACCGTGGCTTCTTCGCTGCGCTGCTGCCACTGGGCGGTCTGCTCCTGCAGCTGCACCAGACGCTGCTCGGCACGCTGACGGCCTTCGACCACAAAACGGATTTCGGCTTCGAGCTTGCCCACCTCGGCACTGGCTTCGTACAGCTTGCCCTGGGCCTGGTTGACTTCATCGCCTGCGGCGTAGTGGGCCTGACGGATGGTTTCCAGATCGGCCTCGACATGGCGCAGGTCGGCGATGCGCGACTCCAGCGCATTGACCGCCTGGTCCACTTCGGCCTTGAGCTTGCCCTGATCGCCCTCGGCCTCACGGCGCTTGAGGAACCACAGCTGGTGCTGCTTGAGCGTGCCTTCGGCCTGCAGCGCGTTGTAGCGGGCGGCCACCTCGGCCTGCTTTTCGAGCTTTTCGAGGTTGGCGTTCAGTTCGCGCAGGATGTCTTCGACGCGGGTCAGGTTCTCGCGCGTGTCCGACAGGCGGTTTTCGGTCTCGCGGCGGCGCTCCTTGTATTTGGAGACGCCTGCGGCTTCTTCGAGAAACAGGCGCAGCTCTTCGGGACGCGACTCGATGATGCGGCTGATGGTGCCCTGCCCGATGATGGCGTAAGCACGTGGGCCCAGACCGGTACCCAGGAACACATCCTGCACGTCGCGGCGACGCACTGGCTGGTTGTTGATGTAGTAGCTGCTGTTGCCGTCACGCGTGAGCACGCGCTTGACCGCGATCTCGGCAAACTGGCCCCACTGGCCGCCAGCGCGGTGGTCGCTGTTGTCAAAGACCAACTCCACGCTGGAGCGGCTGGCCGGCTTGCGGGTGGTCGTGCCGTTGAAGATCACGTCCTGCATGGACTCGCCACGCAGCTCGGACGCCTTGGACTCGCCCAGCACCCAGCGCACCGCGTCCATGATGTTGGACTTGCCGCAACCGTTGGGGCCGACCACGCCCACCAGCTGGCCAGGCAGCATGAAGTTGGTCGGTTCGGCAAACGATTTGAAACCCGAGAGCTTGATGGAATTGAGGCGCACGGCGGTCGGCTGGTACTTTTATTGAACACCAAGGAATTCAGAAATTCAGTTCTGAAGCCCAAACTGGCCTGACCGGAGGGCCAAAACCAATGTTTGATGTTAACCGAGACCCATCCCGGATAATCAGGGGATGAATCCCCTTCTTTCCAAGCTGCAGCCCTACCCTTTCGAGCGGCTGCGCCAGTTGTTTGCCGGCGTCACGCCCAACCCGGCCCAGCGCCACATCAGCCTGGGCATTGGCGAGCCCAAGCACGCCACCCCGTCTTTCATCCAGCAGGCGCTGACCGACGCCCTGGCCACGGGTCTGGCCGGTTACCCGGCCACCGCCGGTGAACCTGCCCTGCGCCAGGCCTGCGCGGCCTGGGTCGAGCGCCGCTATGGCCTGAAACTGGACGCCACCACCCAGGTGCTGCCGGTGCTGGGCTCGCGCGAAGCGCTGGTTTCGCTGGCGCAAACCGTGATCGACCCAACCCGGGCGGACGCCACCGTGGTCAGCCCCAACCCCTTCTACCAAATCTACGAAGGTGCAGCCCTGCTGGCGGGTGCCACGCCTCACTTTGTGCCCAGCGACCCGGCGCGCAATTTCGCCCCGGACTGGGACAGCGTGAGCGCCGACGTCTGGGCGCGCACCCAGCTGGTGTTCGTCTGCTCGCCGGGCAACCCCACGGGCGCGGTCATGCCTTTGGGGGAATGGCAAAAGCTGTTTGCCCTGTCGGACCAGCACGGCTTTGTGATCGCCTCGGACGAGTGCTACAGCGAAATCTATTTCCGTGACGAACCGCCCCTGGGCGGTCTGGAAGCCGCCGCCAAGCTGGGCCGGGGCTTTGACCGCCTGATCGCTTTCACCAGCCTGTCCAAGCGCAGCAATGTGCCCGGCCTGCGCAGCGGCTTTGTGATGGGCGATGCGGCCCTCCTCAAGCAATTCCTGCTCTACCGCACCTACCACGGCAGCGCCATGAGCCCGGTGGTGCAGACGGCCAGCATCGCGGCCTGGGGCGACGAGGCCCATGTCGTTGAAAACCGCAACCTCTACCGCACCAAGTTCGCCCAGGTCACGCCCGTGCTGGCCGAAGTGCTGGATGTGAAACTGCCCGACGCCAGCTTTTACCTCTGGGCCGGCGTGCCTGCCGGCTGGCAAGGCGACGACGCCGCGTTTGCCAAAGCCTTGTATGAAAAAGAGCACGTCACGGTGCTGCCCGGCAGCTACCTGGCGCGTGAATTCAATGGCAGCAACCCCGGTCGTGGCCGTGTGCGCATGGCGCTGGTGGCTGAAACCGCCGAGTGCCTGGAAGCGGCCGAGCGCATTGCCCGCTTTGTGCGTCAGCATCCGAACAAGGCCTGAACATGACGACCTGTCACGACACCCTGCGTCTGGCCGAGCAGCTGATCGCCCGTCCGTCCGTCACGCCCGATGACGCGGGCTGCATGGACCTCATCGCCGAGGCCTTGAAGCCACTCGGCTTTGACTGCGAATTCATCGACTCCGGCCCCGAAACTTTTCGCGTGCGCAACCTCTGGGCCAAACGACCGGGCACCTCGGGCCAGACCCTGGCCTTTGCCGGCCATACCGACGTGGTGCCCACCGGGCCGCTGGCGCAATGGTCCAGCGACCCGTTCACGCCCACGCACAAGGAC
>CAXRGK010000252.1:0-8064 GCA_964230145.1 Burkholderiaceae bacterium
ATGTGCCTTGGGCTCGGGCTTGAGCGGTGCGCAAAGGCGCAACCCGCCCGAGCTGGGCAGCTGGGTCACTTACCGTTACCGCGATAGGACGCCCAAAGGCGTGCCCCGCTTTGCAACTTTCGTCAGGGTGCGGTCGCCCGAATGACGCATGTTGCTGTAGGAGGCCGCCCCTGCGGCCGAAGGGATTCGCGCGCAGGGCGCGCTCCTACAGTCAAGGATCAGGCAAACACCCCGGCCGTGTCCTGCATCCGGTTCGACACTTCACCGAGGTGGTGCAGCGTGTCGCCAAAGGTCATTTCCAGCTGCGTGAGCTTCTTGAAGTAGTGGCTGACGATGTACTCGTCCGTCACGCCGATGCCGCCGTGCAGCTGCACCGCCGACTGACCGACAAAGCGCATGGCGTTACCCAGCTGGTAACGCGCGCGCGCGATGGCCTGGCGACGCTCGGCTTCGGGCGTCTTGAGCTTGAGGCTGGCGTAGTAGCTCATGGAGCGGGCCAGTTCCAGCTGCATCTTCATGTCTGCGATGCGGTGGCGCAGGGCCTGGAAGGTGGCGATCGGCACGCCGAACTGCTTGCGTGTGTTCATGTACTCGGCAGTGATGGCCAGGGTCTTGTCCATCACGCCCACACCTTCGGCGCAGACGCAGGCTGAGCCGATGTCTGCAGCTTCTTCAAGCGCCGTTTGACCGTTCTTCGTGATCAGTTGCGCCGGGCTGTTGGCAAAACTCACTTCGGCGGCGCGCGCGCCGTCCTGGGTCAGGTAGCCCTCGGCCTTGACACCGGCTGCGCCACGCTCGACCAGGAACAGCGCCATCTGGCCACCGGCCAGCGCCGGTACGATGTAGGCGTCGGCCTGATCGCCCACGGGCACGATGCTCTTGGTGCCGCTGACGGTCCACTGGCCCCCCGCTTCCTTGGCTTCGGCCTTGCAGCGGTTCAGGTGGTGGCGTGCGCCGCGCTGCTGGTGCGCCAGCACCACGATGGCTTCGCCGCCGGCGATGCGGGGCAGCCAGGCCGACTGCAGGGCGGCCGGGGCGTGTGTCTGCAGCACGGCGCTGGCAATCAGCGTCTGGGCCAGGGGCTCGAGCACGATGCCGCGCCCGAGTTCTTCCATGACCACCATGGCCTCGACCGGGCCCATGCCCAGGCCGCCGTGTTCTTCGCTCACGTACAGGCCGGCCAGACCGAGTTCGGCCAGTTCGTTGTAGGCGGCGCGGTCAAAGCCGCCGGCATTCACGATGGCGCGGCGACGCTCGAAGTCGTAGCCTTTGTCGACCCACTTGCGCACCGCATCGCGCAGTTGTTCCTGGTCTTCAGAAAAATCGAAATCCATTTGAGAAACCTTTCAAGATCCTGTTTGTCTGTAGGAGGCCAGCCCTGTGGCCGAATGGCGTTCACGCGCAGGGGGGCACGCTCCTACAGAGGCTGTCAACCTAAAACCGTCTGGCTCACGATGTTGCGCTGCACTTCGTTGCTGCCGCCGTAGATGGTGGTCTTGCGCATGTTGAAGTAGTTGGAAGCGAGCGGCGCATTCGCCACCACGCCGCCGGGGAAGTTGCCTTGCCAGCCGGCTTCCATGGCTTCGAAGATGAAGGGCAGGGAAAACGGACCCGCCGCCTGCATCATCAGCTCGGTGTAGCGCTGCTGGATCTCGCTGCCGCGGATCTTCAAGAGACCGGCAATGTCCAGCGAGTTTTTGCCCGACTTTTCGGCCGAGAGCACGCGCAGCACCAGCATTTCGAGGGCCACGATATCGACTTCGAGTTTGGCGATCTCGTCGCGGAAGCGGAAGTCTTCCAACACGCCTTCTGTTTTGGCGATGCGCTTGAGGCGTTCGAGTTCGCGCTTGGCACGGTTGACGTCGGCGATGTTGGTGCGTTCGTGGCTGAGCAGGTGCTTGGCATAGGTCCAGCCCTTGTTTTCCTCGCCAATCAGGTTTTCGGCCGGGACTTCGACGTTGTCGAACCAGACCTCGTTGACCTCGCACTCACCGTCCAGCAGTTTGATCGGGCGCACGGTGACGCCGGGCGACTTCATGTCGATCAGCAGGAAGGAAATGCCGGTCTGCGGCTTGCCTTCCGTGCTGGTGCGCACCAGGCAGAAGATCCATTCGCCGTACTGCCCCAGTGTGGTCCAGGTTTTCTGGCCGTTGACGATGTACTTGTCGCCCTTGCGCTCGGCGCGGGTCTTGAGCGAGGCCAGGTCAGAGCCGGAGCCCGGTTCGCTGTAGCCCTGGCTCCACCACACTTCGCCGCTGGCGATGCCGGGCAGGAAGCGTTGTTGCTGTTCGGCATTACCGAACGCCATGATCACGGGCGCCACCATCACCGGACCGAAGGGCACGACGCGCGGCGCGCCGGCCAGGGCGCATTCTTCTTCGAACAGGTGCTTTTGCACCGCGTTCCAGCCCGGACCTCCAAATTGCTGGGGCCAGCCATAACCCAGCCAGCCTTTCTTGCCCAGGATCTTGGCCCAGGTTTGCATGTCGTCGCGCGTCAGGCGCTGCGCAGCGTGGACCTTGTCGGAAATGTGTTTGGGCAGGTTCGCGTGAACCCAGGTGCGAATCTCGTCGCGGAACGCGAGTTCTTCAGGGGTAAAAGCCAAATCCATGTGCAGGTTCTCCTTGAGACAGATGGTTTTTAGCACGATCGTTCGTTTGTGGGGTGTCCGGGTTGGGACAAGTCAGGGTTTGTCTGGAGCCACAGGGGAGGCCGGGGATAATCGCGGCAACATGAAAAACATTGTCATCCTGATTTCCGGTTCCGGTTCCAACATGGCGGCCATCGTGCGGCGTGCGCAACAGGAGCATTGGGAGACGCGACTGGGTGCCAGGGTGTCGGCGGTCATCAGCAACAAGGCTGACGCCAAGGGGCTGGTGTTTGCGAAAGAGCAGGGCATCAACACGGCTGTGCTCGACCACAAGGCCTACCCCAGCCGTGAAGCCTTTGATGCCGCCCTGATGCAGGAGATCGACCGCCATGCCCCGACGCTGGTGGTGCTGGCGGGCTTCATGCGCATTCTCACCCCCGGTTTTGTGCAGCACTACGCCGGGCGTTTGCTCAACATCCACCCTTCGCTGTTGCCGGCTTTCCCGGGTCTGCACACCCACGAGCGCGCCATCGAGGCCGGTTGTCGGTTCGCAGGGGCCACAGTCCACCAGGTCACTGCCGAGCTTGACCATGGCCCGATCCTGGCCCAGGCGGTGGTGCCGGTGTTGTCTGACGATACGCCCGATGTGCTGGCCGCGCGCGTGCTCACGCAGGAGCACCGCATCTACCCGCAGGCAGTGGTGGATTTTTTGAAGAAGCCGTAATCCGGGGTCTGCCACTCGCAAGCAGGCGCTCGCTCCCACACAGCCTCTGTGCAGGTGGCCGCCCCCGCGGCCGAAAGCAGTCTCAATTGCCAATACGCCTGAATCTGGGCTGGGCCTCACCTTCAATCACCACCGTCTCGCCAAACATGGCCGCCGGGCGCACCCACAGGCCCTGCTGGCCGTAGAGTGCCTGGTACAGCGTCATCGCTTGCAGTGTTTCACTGTGCCGCACGGTGCCCAGCACGCGGTACTCGCCGCCCTTGTAGTGCCGGTACAGGCCAGGCGGTGTTTCGATCAGGGGTGGCAGGTCATCGTCGGTCATGGCAAAGGAGGGGATGGGGGATGGGACAATACGGCCATGCATCCTAAAGCCCTTATGGACAGCTGCGCGGAACTCGTGAAGCTGTGCCTGACCTTTGAACACCCGGCCGACGCCGTGGTGTCCCGTTATTTCCGTGAACACCGTGCACTGGGTCCACGCGAGCGCGCCACCCTGGCTGAAACCGCTTTTGCCGTGCTGCGCAAGAAACTGCTGTTCGAGCAGCTGGCCCGTTCGGGCAGTGGTCCCAAGGAGCGGCGCCTGGCCATTCTCGGCTTCCATGGTCCCCGTGACTTTCTCAAGAGCGCATTGAACGATCAGGAGAAAGCCTGGCTGGACGCCTGTGACAAGGTCAAACCCGATGAGCTGATGGCGCCGCACCGCCACAACCTGCCCGATTGGCTGGCCAAGGCCCTGCAGGCGCAGCTGGGGGGCGACTTCCAGGCGCTGGCTGATAACCTGCAGCTGCCCGCGCCGCTGGATCTGCGCGTGAACACCCAGGTGGCCAAGCGCGCCGAGGTGCAAAAGGAATTGGCCAAAGCAGGCATTGCTGCCGAGCCCACGCCGCATTCGCCCTGGGGCTTGCGCCTGCAGGACAAACCGGCCCTGCAGCGCACCGAGGTCTTTACCCGCGGTGCCATTGAGGTGCAGGACGAAGGCTCGCAGCTGCTTGCCCTGCTGGTGGATGCGCACCGGGGCGAGATGGTGGTGGATTTTTGTGCCGGTGCCGGCGGCAAGACGCTGGCGCTGGGCGCGGCCATGCGCAACACCGGCCGCCTCTACGCGTTTGATGTGTCTGCGCACCGGCTTGAGGCCCTCAAGCCACGTCTGGCGCGCAGCGGGCTGTCCAATGTGCACCCGGCGGCCATTGCCCACGAGCGTGACGACCGCATCAAGCGACTGGCCGGCAAGATCGACCGGGTGCTGGTCGATGCCCCTTGCTCGGGCCTGGGAACTTTGCGCCGCAACCCGGACCTCAAGTGGCGCCAGTCCGAAAAGGCCGTGGCCGAGCTGGTGGCCAAACAAACGGCGATTCTGGACAGTGCAGCACGGCTGGTGAAATCGGGTGGTCGGCTGGTGTATGCCACCTGCAGTGTGCTGCCCCAGGAAAACGAGGCCATTGCCCAGGCTTTCAGCCAGGCGCATCCGGACTTCGTCCCCCTGGCTGTGGCCGCAGAACTGGCCCGCCTCAAGGTGGTGGATGGGGCCAGCCTGTGCACCGAAACAGGCGAGTACCTGCGCCTGTGGCCGCATCGGCACGGCACCGATGGCTTCTTTGCCGCTGTCTGGGTCAGAAAATGAGGTGTTTTTTCCTCATTGACCGTGCCGGACAACGAAAATCCTGTCTTTTTTCTGGCTGAAAACTTAAAATCAGGGGTTGCCTTTTGGCGTATACCGAAAGTTTTGATTCATGTTTCTGACCGATTGGGCTGCCTTTGACGCCCTGATTGACTGGATGGGCCACGGCCTGTTCAACCTCGCCTGGTGGCAGGTGCTTCTGATCACGCTGGGCCTGACCCACATCACGATTGCCAGCGTCACGATTTACCTGCATCGTCACTCCGCGCACCGTGCGCTGGACCTGCACCCGATCCCCGCGCATTTCTTCCGTTTCTGGCTGTGGATGACCACGGGCCAGGTGACCAAGGAATGGACGGCCATTCACCGCAAGCACCACGCCAAGTGCGAACGCGAAGGCGACCCGCACAGCCCCGTGATTTTCGGCATCAAGACGGTGTTCTGGAAAGGCGCAGAGCTTTACCGCGCCGAAGCCAAGAACAAGGAAACCATGGAGCGCTACGGTCACGGTACCCCCGATGACTGGATGGAGCGCAACGTCTACACCCGCTATTCCGCGCTGGGCGTGAGCCTGATGCTGATCATCGATGTGGCTCTGTTCGGCTTTCTGGGTCTGACGGTGTGGGCCGTACAGATGGCCTGGATTCCGGTCACGGCCGCCGGCATCATCAATGGCATCGGCCACTGGTGGGGTTACCGCAACTTCGAGGCGCAGGACGCCAGCACCAACATCTCTCCCTGGGGCATCATCATCGGGGGCGAAGAGCTGCACAACAACCACCACACCTACCCGACCTCGGCCAAGCTGTCGGTCAAGCCCTATGAATTTGACATTGGCTGGATGTACATCTCCATCCTGAGCGCGTTGGGTCTGGCCACGGTGAAGAAGACGCCGCCCCGTGCCGCCTACGGCGATGTGCGCCCGGTGGCTGATGAAAAGACGCTCGAAGCGCTGATTGCCAACCGCTACGAAGTCATGGCCACTTACGCCCGCGGTTTGCGCAGTGTGGTAGCGCAAGAGGCAGCCAAGCTGAGCGATGCCAAGGTGCTGCGCGATGCCAGCCGCTGGCTGCACCGCGACACCGAGAAGGTGCCAGCCGAGGTGCAGGCACAGCTGGTGCAGGCCCGCCAGGCCAGCCCGACCCTCGACAAGATGGTTCACATGCGTGAAGAGCTGCGTCAGATCTGGCTGAACACTTCGCAATCGCGTGAGCAGCTGGCCGCCGATCTGCAGGCATGGTGTAAGCGTGCCGAAGACAGCGGCATTGCTGCGCTGCGTGACTTCTCGATGAAGTTGCGCTCGGTTCGAGTCAAGGTGGCCTGACTGTGTAGGAGGCCGCCCCTGCAGCCAAAGGCTTTCGCGCGCAGGGGCGCGCTCCCATAAGCGGCGCAAGAGGCGCCTTCCCACAAATTCGACGGGCATAAAAAAACCGCTGCAGTGCAGCGGTTTTTTTATGGGGTGAGCCGAATCACTTCAGCTTCACTTCCTTGTACTCGACGTGCTTGCGAGCCTTGGGATCAAACTTCATGATCGCCATTTTCTCGGGCATGGTCTTCTTGTTCTTGCTGGTGGTGTAGAAGTGACCGGTACCGGCCGTGGACTCCAGCTTGATCTTTTCGCGTCCGCCTTTGCTTGCCATGGTATGTGCTCCTTAGAAGGTTCAGGCCTGGCCGCGTGCACGCAGGTCGGCGAGCACGGAGTCGATGCCGTTCTTGTCGATCAGGCGCAGGGCGGCGCTGGAAACGCGCAGACGCACCCAGCGGTTTTCGCTCTCGACCCAGAAACGACGGTATTGCAGGTTCGGCAGGAACCGGCGCTTGGTTTTGTTGTTGGCATGGGAAACGTTGTTCCCGACCATCGGGCCTTTGCCCGTGACTTCACACTTGCGTGCCATGAGGACACTCCGTACTTTTCAAAACAGCCGGTGCCGATGGATTTCTGCGCATTTGCAGGAATCTGGCGCTCCAGCCTCACCTCGCCAGGATGGGTGGCGGTAACCCAGATTGCTGACCCTGTGAACCCCGCAGCGGGGCGGGCAGATTCAGCAAAGCCTTGGATTATAACGAATTCCGGGCCGGCCTGGGCAGGCAGACCTGAAGTGGCGCGTGATCAGCCGTTTTCCTGTTCCAGGAAGCGTTGGGCGTCCAGCGCGGCCATGCAGCCCGTGCCGGCGCTGGTGATGGCCTGGCGGTAGATGTGGTCCTGCACGTCGCCAGCGGCAAACACCCCGGGCACGCTGGTCTGGGTGGCAAAGCCCTTGCCGCCGCCCTGGGTCACGATGTAGCCGTTTTCCAGCGTCAGCTGGCCCTGGAAGATGTCGGTGTTGGGCGAGTGACCGATCGCGATGAAGCAGCCCTTGAGCGCGAGGTCTTCGGTGCTGCCGTCTGTGGTGCTTTTCAGGCGCACGCCAGTCACGCCGGTGTCATCGCCGAGCACCTCGTCCAGGGTCTTGAAGGTCTTGAGTTCGATCTTGCCTTCGGCCACCTTGTCCATCAGCTTGTCCACCAGGATGGGCTCGGCCTTGAATTTGTCGCGGCGGTGGATCAGGTAGACCTTGTTGGCGATGTTGGACAGGTACAGGGCTTCCTCGACGGCGGTGTTGCCACCGCCCACCACGCAGCAGACCTCGCCACGGTAGAAGAAACCATCGCAGGTGGCGCAGGCGCTCACACCGCGGCCCTGGAAAGCTTCTTCCGAGGGCAGGCCCAGGTACTTGGCCGAGGCGCCGGTGGCGATGATCAGGCTGTCACAGGTGTAGGTGCCGCCATCCCCCTTGAGCGTGAAGGGGCGCTTGGACAGGTCCACGGCGTTGATGTGGTCGAACACGATTTGCGTTTTGAAGCGCTCGGCGTGTTCCAGAAAGCGTTGCATCAGTTCAGGGCCTTGCACGCCGTGCACGTCGGCGGGCCAGTTGTCGACCTCGGTGGTGGTCATCAGCTGGCCACCTTGGGCCATGCCGGTGATCAGCAGCGGGTTGAGGTTGGCGCGGGCGGCGTAGACGGCGGCGGTGTAGCCCGCGGGGCCGGAGCCCAGGATCAGGACTTTGGCGTGGGTGGTCGGGGTGCTCATGGGGGGACTGTCTGGGCTTGCGCGGTGGGCGGGGCCACCGAAGGCCCCCATTGTAAGAAGTG
>CAXRGK010000253.1:0-6197 GCA_964230145.1 Burkholderiaceae bacterium
CCAGGAGAGCACCCTGTCCTACAACGTGGGCGTGGTCTCCGACTACCGCTACCGCGGGATTTCCCAGTCGCGCCTGGAGCCTGCACTGCAGGGCGGCATCGACTACGCCGACAAGAGTGGTTTCTATGTGGGCGCCTGGGGCTCCACCATCAAGTGGATCAAGGACAGCGGGGCCTCTTCTGGCTCGGTGGAGGTTGATCTCTACGGCGGCTACAAAGGTGCCGTGGGCGATGTGGCTTATGACGTGGGTTTCCTGCGTTACGAATATGCAGGCAACAAGCTCAAAAATGTGCAGAACTATGTGAACGCCAACACCAACGAGGTGTACGGCGCCATTACCTATGGTCTGTTCACCGCCAAGTATTCGCACGCCATTTCTGATTTGTTCGGCAACCCCAACAGCAAGAACAGCTACTACCTGGACCTGAGCGCGAACTTTGATCTGGGCGATGGCTACACCCTGACGCCGCATGTGGGTCGTCAGTTCATCAAAAACGCCCCGACCTACACCTACAACGACTACAGCGTGACCCTGACCAAGGATCTGGGCAATGGCCTTTCTGGCTCTCTCACGCTGGTGGACACCAACAACGACAACTATCTGTACGCCCCCAAGAACAAGAACCTGGGTAAAGCAGGTGCCGTCGTCGGCCTGAAGTACAGCTTCTGATCACACCCAAGGAGCCATCATGAAACTGGTGACCGCCATCATCAAACCCTTCAAGCTGGACGAGGTGCGTGAAGCGCTTTCGGGCATCGGCGTGCAGGGCATCACTGTGACCGAAGTCAAAGGCTTCGGTCGCCAGAAGGGCCACACCGAGCTGTACCGCGGCGCGGAATACGTGGTCGACTTTTTGCCCAAAGTGAAGATCGAAGCCGCCGTGGCCGATGACATCGTCGAGCGCGTGATCGAGGCCATCGAAGCCGGTGCCCGCACCGGCAAGATCGGCGACGGCAAGATTTTTGTGTACGACCTGCAGCAGGTGGTCCGCATCCGCACCGGCGAGACCGGTACCGAAGCCCTGTGACCACTTTGAAAGAGAGCTCAACATGAAAGCAAACATGAAATCCTGGGCCGTGGGCCTGGGCCTGCTCGGTACCGCGGCGCTGGCCCGGGCCCAGACCGCTGCACCCGAAGCGGCCGCCACTGTTGCAGAAGCCGCAGCCGCTGCTGCGCCCGTGCCCAACAAGGGCGACACCGGCTGGATGATGGTCTCCACCCTGCTGGTGCTGATGATGGCCGTGCCCGGCCTGGCCCTGTTCTACGGCGGCCTGGTGCGCAGCAAGAACATGCTGTCGGTGCTGATGCAGGTCATGGTCACCTTCTCGTTGATCCTGGTGCTGTGGTTCGTCTACGGCTACAGCCTGGCCTTCACCGAAGGCAACGCCTTCATTGGCGGCTTTGACCGCCTGTTCATGAAAGGCATCTGGGACAACGTCGCGGGCACCTTCGCCAACGCAGCCACCTTCAGCAAGGGTGTCGTGATCCCCGAGATCGTGTTCTCGGCCTTCCAGGCCACATTTGCGGGCATCACCTGCGCACTGATCGTGGGGGCCTTTGCCGAGCGCGCCAGGTTCTCGGCCGTGCTGCTGTTCATGGTGCTGTGGTTCACTTTCAGCTACATCCCGGTGGCGCACATGGTCTGGTTCTGGATGGGTCCTGACGACTACGCCTCCAAAGTAGTCGTGGACGAGATGACCTCCAAGGCCGGCCTGATCTGGCAGTGGGGTGCGCTGGACTTCGCTGGCGGCACCGTGGTGCACATCAACGCCGCCGTGGCCGGTCTGGTCGGTGCCTTCATGATCGGCAAGCGCGTCGGTTACGGCCGCGAGTCCATGGCCCCGCACAGCCTGACGCTGACCATGGTGGGCGCTGCCCTGCTGTGGGTGGGCTGGTTTGGCTTCAACGCCGGCTCCGCCCTGGAAGCCAACGGTTTTGCAGCCCTGGCCTTCATCAACACCATGGTCGCCACCGCCGCTGCCGTGCTGGCCTGGTGCGTGGGTGAAGCCCTGATGCGTGGCAAGGCTTCGATGCTGGGTGCCGCTTCGGGCGCTGTCGCCGGTCTGGTGGCCATCACGCCGGCAGCTGGCAACGTTGGCATCGGTGGTGCACTCGTGATCGGCCTGATTGGCGGTTTTGGCGGCCTGTGGGGTGTCAACGGCCTCAAGAAGTTGCTGGGCGCCGACGACTCGCTGGACGTGTTCGGCGTGCATGGTGTCTGCGGCATCCTGGGCGCCCTGCTGACCGGCGTGTTCAACTCGCCCAGCCTCGGTGGCCCCGGTTTTGTGGCCGACTGGGTCACCGCCACCATGGTGACGCCCGCCGATTACTCAATCGCTGCCCAGGTCTGGACCCAGGCCAAGGCCGTCGGTTTGACGGTGGTCTGGTCTGCCGTGGTCTCCGTGATCGCCTACAAAGTCGTGGACCTGACCATTGGCCTGCGTGTGAGCGAAGAGGAAGAGCGCGAAGGTCTGGACATCACGACCCACGGCGAATCGGCCTACCACGGCTGATCTTCCCGGACACAGCGGACCTTCGGGTTCGCTCAACAGGCCCGCGACACTTCGGTGCGTGGGCCTTTTTCTTGGGTCGCTTTCGGGTCGCAACGGGCCCGTCGCCAGGCGGTCAGGCCTGTTGCAGGGTGCGTGGTAAAGTGAATCGTTTGTTGATTTGATCCTGCCGCGATGTCCCAGCACCATGATCCGGAGGCCTTGAACACGCCCGTGTTCGAAGCCGACGAACCGGACGAGTCCACCCGAATTCCCCTCCAAATCGAAGACTGGCTCACGGTCATCGTCATGGGCCTGCTGGCCCTGATCACGTTTGCCAACGTGATCGCCCGCTACTTCACCGACCAGTCCTTTGCCTGGACCGAAGAGTTTTCGGTCTTTCTGATGATCGTGCTGGCGCTGGTCGCAGGCTCGGCTTCGGTGGCGCGCAACCGCCAGATCCGCATCGAATACTTTGCCGACAGCGGCTCCGAAAAACGCCAGCGCGCCCTGGCCCGCTTTGGTGCGCTCATGGTGTTTGTGTTGTTTGCCCTGATCGCCGTGCTCAGCGTGCGCGTGGTCTGGGACGACTTCCGCTTTGGCGAGACCTCGCCGGGCATCGGCATCCCGCAGTGGTGGTACACCATCTGGCTGCCGGTGTTTTCGACCGCGATTGCTGGGCGTGCCCTGGGCCTGTTCATCCGCAGGGGGCGCCAGCCATGATCGCCACCCTGTTGTTTGTGGCCTTCGTGGTCATGATGCTGCTGGGCGTGCCGATTGGCGCGGCCCTGGGCCTGGCCGGCGCCGCCTGCATCGCCCTGGCCAACCCCGAGGCCCAATGGTTCGGCCTCTTGGCCGTGCCGCAGAACTTCTACGCCGGACTGGGCAAGTACCCGCTGCTGGCCATCCCGATGTTCGTGCTGGTGGGCTCCATTTTTGACCGCTCGGGCGTGGCCCAGCGGCTGGTGAACTTTGCGATTGCCATCGTCGGTCGTGGCCCCGGCATGCTGCCCATGGTGGCGATTCTGGTGGCCATGTTCCTGGGCGGCATTTCGGGTTCGGGCCCGGCCAATGCGGCGGCCGTGGGCGCGGTCATGATCGCGGCCATGTCGCGCGCCGGCTACCCGGCGGCGTTTTCGGCCAGCGTGGTGGGCGCTGCCGCGGCCACCGACATCCTGATCCCGCCTTCGGTGGCCTTCATTGTCTATTCGGTGCTGGTGCCGGGTGCTTCGGTGCCGGCCCTGTTTGCCGCCGGCATGGTGCCGGGCGTGCTGGCCGGTATCGCACTGATCGTGCCCACCGTCTGGATGGCCCGCAAGCACAAGATGGGCGCGCACGAATCGAGCCTGCCGCGCCCGCTCTTCTGGCAGAGCTTGCGCGAAGCGTCCTGGGGCCTGGCCGCGCCGATTCTGATCCTGGGCGGCATGCGCGCCGGCTGGTTCACGCCGACCGAAGCCGCCGTGGTGGCGGTGTTCTATGGCCTGTTTGTCGGCATGGTGATCCACCGCACGATCCGCGTGCGCGACCTGTTCGTCATCCTGCGCGAATCGGGCGAGCTGTCGGCGGTGATCCTGCTGGTGGTGTCGCTGGCGGGCATTTTTGCCTTCTCGCTGTCCACGCTGGGCGTGATCGACCCGGTGACGAATGCCATCGTCAATTCCGGCCTCGGCGAATACGGTGTGCTCGCACTCTTGATCCTGATGCTGATCACCGTGGGCATGTTCCTCGACGGCGTCTCGATCTTCCTGATTTTTGTGCCGCTCTTGTGGCCCATCGTGCAGCACTACCAATGGGACCCGGTCTGGTTCGGTGTGATCCTCACGCTCAAGGTGGCGCTGGGCCAGTTCACGCCGCCGCTGGCCGTGAACCTGATGGTGTCCTGCCGCATCGCCGGCGTGCGCATGGAAGACACCGTGCGCTGGGTTGGCTGGATGCTGTTTTCGATGTTCCTGGTCATGGTCGCGGTCATCGCCTGGCCCGACCTGGCGACCTGGCTGCCGCGCTACCTCGGCTACTGATTTTTCTCACCTCAAGGAGACTTCCTCATGAAAATGCGTCATCGTTTGCTGGGCCCGATTGCAGCTTTGGCCGCTGCTGCTGCCGTGTGCGGTCTGGCCCTGCCGGCCGCTGCGGCCGACTACAAATCCGAATACCGCCTGTCCATCGTGCTGGCGCCGCCCACCCCCTGGGGCCAGGCCGCCAAGATCTGGTCCGACCTCGTCAAGGAGCGCACCCAGGGCCGCATCAACATCAAGCTCTACCCCGGCGTTTCGCTGATCCAGGGCGACCAGACGCGCGAATTCAGCGCGCTGCGCCAAGGCGTGATCGACATGGCCGTGGGCTCCACCATCAACTGGTCGCCGCAGGTCAAGGAACTCAACCTGTTCTCGCTGCCCTTCCTGATGCCCGACTATGCTGCCATCGACGCCCTGACCCAGGGCAGCGTGGGCAAGAAGATCTTCCAGCGCCTGGAGCAGGGCGGCGTGGTGCCGCTGGCCTGGGGTGAAAACGGCTACCGCGAAGTGACCAACTCCAAGCGCGCCATCAAGTCGCCCGCCGACCTCAAGGGCATGAAGATCCGCGTGGTGGGCTCGCCCATTTACTCCGACATCTTCTCGGCGCTGGGCGCCAACCCCACCCAGATGAGCTGGGCCGATGCGCAACCCGCGCTGTCCAGCGGTGCCGTGGACGGCCAGGAGAACCCGCTGTTCCTGTTCAACGTGCTCAAGATGCAGAACGTGGGCCAGAAGTTCGTGACCGCCTGGGGCTATGTGGCCGATCCGCTGATCTTCGTGGTCAACAAGGACATCTGGAACTCGTGGACGCCCGCCGACCAGGCCATCGTGCGCCAGGCTGCACTGGATGCCGGCAAGCAGGAAATCGCGATTGCCCGCAAAGGCCTGACCGAAGCCGACAAGCCCGCCTTCAAGGACATCGCGGCCATGGGCGTGAACGTCACCTTCCTGACGCCCGAAGAGCGCGACGTGTTTGTCAAGGCCACCCGCCCGGTCTACGAGAAGTGGAAGAACACCGTGGGCGCCGCCCTGGTCAAGGAAGCCGAAGACGCGATCGCTGCGCGCAAGAAGTGACCTGACCGTCTGACCCGCGCTGAGGGGCGCTGGGGTCTGGATTCCTCATGCTGCGCGGGGCGCAGAAATCGGAACCCGGACCCCGGCGCCCCTCGGCGCTTGCGTGGCGGGTCAATCGGGTACCTGACCTTGGCGGCAGAACGGGATGGGGTGGCTGACGGCACAATGACCGCATGAACACCGCCTGGACCCGCATCACCTCCGAGCCCGACCAACTCGGCGAATCGCCCTTCTGGCACCCGCAGGAGCAGCGCCTGTATTGGGTCGACATTCCCGGCAAACGCGTCGCGCGCGTGGCGGTGGATGGCCTGCAGGCGCAAGGCGCCGTCGAATACTGGCCGTTGAACGAAGAAGTGGGCTGCATCGCCCCGGTGCAAGGCGGGGGGCTGGTGCTGGCGCTGCGCAGCGGCATCCATCTGGCGCGCGCATGGGGTGGGCCGTTGCATCTGCTTGCGGCTGCGCCCTATGACACGGGCAAACAGCGCTTCAACGACGGCAAATGCGATCCGCAAGGCCGCTTCTGGGCAGGCAGCCTCTACGAACCCAAGGACAAGGCGCAGGGCGTGCTCTACATGCTGGACGCTCAAGGCCTGCACGAGAGGATGGATGGCGTGACCA
>CAXRGK010000254.1:0-2957 GCA_964230145.1 Burkholderiaceae bacterium
CAGAAAAGAGTACCGACATGACCGATCCGATTTCTCATTTTGGCCGCATGGCCCAGATGGACAGCAATGTCCGTCAGGCCGCCAAGGCCGAGAAGCGTCCTGCTGCCAACGAGCAGGCCCTGGCGCCCCAGTCCGCCGGGACGGCCCCTGTGCGCCAGGATGACGAGGTCCAGCTCAGCCAGGTGGCGCGTCAGGCCATGCAGGAGCCCGAATTTGACCGGGCCAAGGTCGAGGCGATCAAGACCGCCATCCAGCAAGGGCAGTACCCGCTGGATGCGCGCAGGATCGCCGAGAACTTTGTGGCCCTTGAAAAGATGATCAAAGGTTGAAAGCCTGAGCATGTCCACCGAGCCGATGGCCCTCCCGTCCGATGACGTTCTGCAGCAGGCTCTGCAGGAGGCGCCTGCCCAGGTGGCGCGTCTGGCTGGCTGGCTCGAACAGGAATTCGAAGCGCTCAAACAGCGTGACCTGCCCGCATTCGAAGCCTTGCAGCCTGCCAAGAACGAAGAACTTGAAAAACTGGCCCGTCTGGCCCAGTGGTGCAGCCAGATCCAGCCCGCACCGCTGGCCTGGCAAGCCCTGCAGGAGTCCTTGCTGCAAAGCCGTGAGGACCACCTGCGCAACATCCAGCTGATGCAGCGGCAGCTGCAAGCCGTGCGTGGGACCTTGCAGGCCCTGCAGGGTGAGGCCGGGCCTTCCGTGGACCTCTACGATCGTTCGGGCCATTTGTCACGACGCTATGGCGCCTGGAGCCATCACCTGGCCTGAGGGCCGCCTTTTTTCTCGTCGCCCGGCTGCATGCCGCGCAGCCAGTAGACCCAGGACAGGATGACGGCCACAGCCGTGTAGAGCTCGGGTGGTATTTCCTGGTTCAGATCCACCTTGGCCAGCCGGGCCAGCAGCGCCGGGTCCTGGGCCACATGTACGCCATGGCGCTGCGCTTCCTCGATGATGCGCCGAGCCAGCTCCTCGTCACCCCGTGCGCTGACAATCGGCGTGCGGCGCTGGCCGTACTCCAGTGCAACGGCTTCTTTCCAGCGTTTGCTCATGTGGCCACGTCCACCACAGTGCCGCTGGCCGGCGGGCGCCAGGGGGTGTCGGTCGATTCCGGCCTGCGTCCATGGATGACCTGCAGCCGGGTCATGTGCAGGCCGGCGCTGTCGAGTTCTTCGGCCAGACTGGCCGAGCGGGACTGAGCACGTTGCGCCACATCTTCCCGGTCGGCCCACATCACCAGCTCCACCTCCGACAGGTCGCTGATCTGGCTGTGCAGCCAGAGGTCCCCCAGCTCGGCGCTGGTGGTGTGCAGCTGCAGTGTGAAGCGGCTGGGCGCATCGTCTTGGGGGCGTTGCCAGGCCATCCGCACCTGCACCGGGCTGGCATCCACAAAAGGCAGCACCATGGAGATCGCCCATTCCTTGCCGGAACCCGTGTCGCTGGCCTGCAGCTGGCGTGCTTCGATGTCGTCCAGCGCGTCCTGCAGCAAGACGCGGGTCTCCGAGGCACCCTGGGTCAGGCCGCGCAGCAGGCCGCGCAAAGTGCTCTTGAGGTCCACCAGACCAGCGCCTTGTCCCTGGGCCAGCAAGGCTTCGGTCATCCAGCCGCCTTGCATCAGCAGTTGCTGCAGCCGGGCCGGGGTGAGTTGGGCCATGGACGGTCGCAGGCGCATCCACATCTGCAGCCCGGCGGCCAGTTCCGGGGCGAGGGCCCTGGCCTGCAGCAGCAACTGGTCCAGGCTGGCGGGTTGCAGCAACTGGGTGAGGGCGGCCGGATCGGGCGGGCGGTGCGTGAGTTGCAGGCTGCGGTCTGGCAGCAGGGGCGTCGAAGCGGTTTCGGAGGGCGAAGGGCTGACGGGACGCAGCACAACACTGCCATCGGCCTGCAGCTGCACACGAAACAGCAGTGTGTCGCCGCTGGCCAGCCGCCCGCCCGCAGGCAGCTCGTGTGGCCATTGCAGCATTTGGCCAGGCAGTTGCAGGCTCCATCCTGCCCCTTGGGGTCGGGCTTTGGCTTCGATGACTTGCCCGTCGCGCAGGCCGAGTTCCCGCGCCACGGCCGCGACCACGACCGGCAAGCGGCCCTCCAGGTAGATGGCCGATGGTCGAGCCGTCAGGGATGCGGTTTCCGCGCCCGTGATCAAGGTGCAGGCCCTGGTTCAGGGAAAGCGGACCCAGCGCCGTTTGTCGACGCCACCGCCACCACCAGAGCCGGTTTGCGCCGTTCGGGATGCGTTTTCCATCCACTCGTGTTCCACCTTCACCCGCACCAGTTCGCCCATGGCCGGGTAGTGCTGCAGCAAGGTCCGGCGCAGGTCTTCGGTGGTGGGCAGCAGCAAGGTGCTGCCGCGCTTGATCAGGTTGTTGGCCGCATTGGGGATGACTTTGGGATTGAGGTCGGCCAGGGCGCGGCGCAGCACTTCGTCCTTGAGCGGCCAGCCGGCGTAGTGGCGCCGTACCAGCATGTCCAGCGTTTCCGAGCGTTGCAGGGTCAGCGTTTGACGCTCCTGTGCGTGTGGCGTGGCGGCACTGGCTTCATGTCCCGCCTGGGTCAGGACTTTCAGCGCCGCAGCAGCCGTGGCGGAGTTGTCGGCCGCCTGGGCGTGTGCCGCAAGCAGCAGCACAAGGCCGGTCAGCAAGAGGCGGGCAGTGGGTTGCAGGGGGCAGGCCATGGCGTCGGTTCCTTGAAAGCGGGGGCACGGGGTCACAGGGGCAGGGCCACCCACTCGCCCTGATGGGCCAGGGGCGGGCCGGCGAGTTGCCGGATTTCAGTGTGGCGCTGGCCCGTCTGCACCACCTCGGCCAAGGCCAGGTGCTCGGCTGAACGGGGGTCGAGCAAGCGGCCTGGAACCCAGCCGGGCTGCATCAGCAGCACGCGGTCGCCTGGGCGCCAACCGCTGTCCTGGCCGGCCTGCAGGCGCCATGCCGGATGGCCGTCATGGCGCCGGACCCGGAACTGCA
>CAXRGK010000255.1:0-6926 GCA_964230145.1 Burkholderiaceae bacterium
TCCATGTCGTCGTTGAGGAAAGGGATCTGCGGCGACACGCTCACGCCCACCGGAATGCCCGCATCGGCCAGGGTGCGGATGGTGCGCAGCCGGCGCCAGGGCGCTGCCGCACGCGGCTCCATGCGGCGCGCCAGCTGCGCGTCGAGTGTCGTCACCGTGACGTACACCCCCGCCAGCTGCCGCCCCGCCATGGGCGCGAGCAAATCGATGTCCCGCTCGATGCCGCTGCCCTTGGTCACCACCGCCAGCGGGTGTCTGCAGTCGTGCAGCACCTGCAGCACCTCGCGCGTCAGGCCCAGCTCGCGCTCCAGTGGCTGGTAGGCATCGGTCACGGTGCCCAGGGCCATCAGACCTGGGCGGTAACGCGGGCTCGCCAGCTCGTGCAGCAGCCGGTCCTTCAAGCCCCGCTTGGCGATCAGCCGGGTCTCGAAATCCAGGCCAGGCGAAAACCCCAGGTAACTGTGCGAAGGACGCGCGTAGCAATAACTGCAGCCATGCTCACAGCCCCGGTAAGGGTTGATCGACAGGTCAAAGCCAATGTCGGGCGAATGGTTGCGGGTGATGGCGGATTTGCAGTCTTCCCAGACCCAACGGGTAGCAAGGGGCTCAGCCTCTTCGGCTTGTGCAGCGTCCTGCGCCCAGCCGTCGTCAAAGGGCTCGCGGACCTCTCGTTCAAAACGGTGCGCCAGCCGCGTGGCGCTGCCGCGGCCCTTGAGGGCCGTCAGCGGAACATGGATGAACTCGGAATTCGAGCGAGAGGATGAATACGGCAACATGCCTGTATTTTCATACAGCATTCAGGCGCGCTCAACACCTCCAGGAGATCAGGCCTTGCAGGAGGCGGCCACCCCGTGAGAGGCCAACCCTGCGGCCAAAGACCTTCGCGCGCGAGGGCGCGCTCCTACGGAATGCTGTTGGCTTTGTGGGAGGCCGCCCCGGCGGCCGAAAGCCTTCGCGCGCAGGGGCGCGCTCCTACAGCTTCAGCCGCCCTTGTGCCTGCAGCAAGGCCTGTCGGAGGTCGGCGGCCTGCGTCGGACGTACCAGCCGTGCCAGCTCTTGCCCGTCCCTGAGCAGCACCAGCGTGGGCCAGAGCTTGACGCGAAACGATCGGCCCAGAGGTCGGCCGGGGCCATCTTCGACCTTGAGGTGGCGCCAGCTGCTGTGTTCTGGCAGCACTTCGGCGATGGCGGGCTGGGCGGCACGGCAATGGCCGCACCAGTCGGTGCCGAACTCCAGCACGGTCAGTCCGGTCAAGGCCTCCACCTCGGCGCGGGTCGGGGCTTCGGTTTCACTCAGATAAGGGGCGTGGGCACTCATGCCCGCCATTGTGGCTCAGGCGCCAGCGAGCGTGCGCAGCGCGTCCGGATTGGTCAGCTGCAGCACGCGGCCGCGACCGCTGATGAGTTCACGTTCGCGCAGCTGACGCAGGATGCGCGAGAAGGTCTCGGGCGCGATGCCCAGGTGCGCGGCGATGCTGCGTTTGCGTTCATGCAGGCTGACCTGCAGACGGTTGGTGGTCGGGTCGCGTTCGGCGTGCTGCATCAGCCATTCGGCACAACGTGCATCGGCATCCTTGGCCAGCCGGCTGATGGCCAGCTCGGTCTGCTGACGCTGCGCGCGCGCCAGATCACCCAGCAGGGAGCGGGACGGTTCGGGCAGGCGGTCCACATGGGCACGGAATTCGGACAGGGCCACCGGCTGCAGGCTGACCTCGGTTTCGGCCACGGCATCGACCGCATGCGGCAGGCCCAGCAGACCCGACGAGGCTTCGAGCCAGAACGGGCCTTCGACCACACCCAGCTGGTGGTGCAGTCCGCCCTGATCCAGCAGACCCAGCATCACGCGCCCGCGCTCCAGATGCAGCACCTGCTCGGTGCATTCACCACGGCGCAAGAGCACGGCACCCGGCCCGAGCCGCTGGGTTGGCGTTTGCAATGAAGTGGGAATGGCCTGAAGCATGGGGCGGACTTTGCCTGAGCCCACCCCGCTTCGCATTGATCAACGTCAAACGACGGTCAGAGCACCAGAATCGCCCTGAAATCGTTGACATTGGTGTTGGTCGGACCGGTGACGACCAGGTCATCCAGAGCGCTGAAATAGCCGTAAGCGTCGTTGCGCAACAGGTGATCGGAGAGCTTGAGGCCCTGGGCGGCGGCACGCTGAAGGGTGTCGGGCGTCACCTGTGCGCCGGCGTTGTCCTCCATGCCGTCGATGCCGTCGGTGTCGGCCGCCAGCGCCCACACCCCAGCCTGCCCCTGCAGCGCTTCGGCCAGCCCCATGCAGAACTCGCCGGCACGCCCGCCACGGCCGCGCGCCATGCCGGCAGGCAGTTCGCGCACGGTGACGGTGGTTTCGCCGCCACCCAGGATCACGCAAGGCTTGGCGAAAGCGCCCTGCCCGCGCGCCACGGCCCGCGCCAGCGCCGCGTGCACCTTGCCCACCTCGCGCGACTCACCCTCGATCTCGTCGCTCAGGATGTAAGGCGTGATGCCCGCCGCACGGGCCAGCTCGGCCGCCGCCTGCAGCGACTGCATGGGCGTGGCCAGCATGCGCACCTCGGTGCGGGCAAACACGGCATCGCCCGGTTTGGGGGTTTCCAGCCGACCGGCCTGCAGGGCCTGCATGAGTGCGGGCGGCAGCGCAATGCCATAACGCTGCAGGATGGCCAGGGCATCCAGGCAAGTCGTCGCATCGGGCACCGTGGGGCCGCTGGCGATGACCGACGGATCGTCACCGGGCACATCGCTGATGGTGAGCGTCACCACCTGCGCCGGCGCACAGGCCGCCGCCAGCCGTCCACCCTTGATGCGCGAGAGGTGCTTGCGCACGCAGTTCATTTCGGTGATGTTGGCACCGCTGAGCAGCAGGTCCTTGTTGATGCGCTGCTTGTCGGCCAGCGTCAGACCTTCGGCCGGCAAGGTCAGCAGCGCCGAGCCGCCGCCCGAAATCAGGCACAGCACCAGGTCGTCGGGGGTCAAGCCCTGCGTGAGCCCGAGGATGCGCTCGGCCGCCTGCAGCCCGGCCGCGTCGGGCACCGGGTGGGCGGCCTCGACGATCTCGACACGGGCCGGCACGCCGGCTGGCCGCTCGGGCAAGTGGCCGTAACGCGTGACCACCAGGCCCGACAGCGGTGCGTCCTGCGGCCACAAGGCTTCGAGCGCGTGCACCATCGACGCACCCGCCTTGCCGGCGCCCAGCACCAGCGTGCGCCCCTTGGGCACGGGCGGCAGCACGGCGGCCATGTTGTGCAGGGGCATGGCGCGGCGCACGGCCGCGTCGTAGAGGCTGCGCAGGAAAGCCTGCGGCTGGGTGCGCGGATCGGGCAGGGTCATGGGGGCGTTCATGCCGCGATGTTAGCCGGCGGCGATCTCGTGATCCGACATGAGTTCCAGACTGCGGCACAAGGCCGAATGGTCGAGCCCGGCCAGCCCGTGGGCCGCGCAGACCTGCATGAGCTGGGCGGCGCTGGCCGTGTGCGGCAAGGCCACGCCCATCTCGCGCGCGCCCTGCAGCGCCAGGCCCAGGTCTTTCTGGTGCAGTTCGATGCGGAAACCCGGGTTGAAGCTGCGCTGGACCATGCGCTCGCCATGCACTTCCAGAATGCGGCTGGCGGCAAAGCCGCCCATCAGGGCCTGACGCACCCTGGCCGGATCGGCGCCAGCCTTGCTGGCAAACAGCAGCGCCTCGGCCACCGCCTCGATGTTGAGCGCCACGATGATCTGGTTGGCCACCTTGGTGGTCTGGCCGTCGCCATTGCCGCCCACGAGGGTGATGTTCTTGCCCATGGCCTCGAACAAGGGCCGTGCCCGCTCGAAGGTGGCTTCGTGGCCACCCACCATGATGGTCAGGCTGGCGGCCTTGGCCCCCACCTCGCCACCCGAGACCGGTGCATCGAGGTATTGCGCGCCGAGCGCCTCGATGCGCTGCGCAAAGCGCTTGGTCGCCATCGGACTGATGGAGCTCATGTCGACCACGACCTTGGCCTGACCGTCGCTGGCCGTGGCGCCCGCCTTGAGGCCGGCGGCCACGCCACGCTCGCCAAACAGCACCTCCTCCACATGGGGCGTGTCGGGCAGCATGGTGATGACGATGTCGGCGCGCTTGGCCACTTCTTCGGCGCTGGTGCAGACGGTGGCGCCGCCTTCGACGAGTTCGATCGGTGTCTTGCTGCGCGTCTGCACAAACAGGATGTGGCCGGCCTTGAGCAGGTTGAGCGCCATGGGCGCGCCCATGATGCCCAGTCCGATGAAACCGATTTTCTGGCCGCTTTTGGTCATGGTGTTCTCCTGGGGGGTGTCGTTCAGTGGGTGGCGGCGGCAGCTTGCGGGCTCAGGCGTTCGACCCAGCCCAGGCCGGCCTCGGTGCCGCCCGGTGTGGCATCGGCAGGCTTGTATTCGCAACCGACCCAGCCGCTGTAGCCGATCTGGTCCAGCCAGCCCAGCAGGTGGGCGTAGTTCATCTCGCCGGTGCCCGGCTCGTGGCGGCCGGGGTTGTCAGCCAGCTGCACATGGCCAATGCGCGCCAGATGCTTTTGCAGCGTGGCTGACAGCTCCCCTTCCATGCGCTGCGCGTGGTAGAGGTCGTACTGCAGGTACAGGTTGTTCGACCCCACCTCGTCCATGATGGCCAGCGCCTGCGCGGTGCGGCTGACGAAAAAGCCCGGAATGTCGAAGGTGTTGATCGGCTCGATCAGCAGGCGCACGCCCTTGCGGCCCAGTGTGGCCGCGGCCTGACGCAGGTTGCCGACCAGCGTGGCGCGGGCGGTGGCTTCGTCCACATCCGCAGGCCGGATGCCCGCCAGACAGTTGATCTGCGGCGTGCCCAGCACGCGGGCGTAGTCCAGCGCGCGCACCAACCCTTCGCAGAACTCCTCCACCCGGTCGGGATGGCAGGCGATGCCGCGCTCGCCCGCGGCCCAGTTGCCGGCGGGCAGGTTGTGCAGCGCTAGCCGCACACCGGCATCGCGGATCGCCCGGGCCACTTCCTCGGCCGGATGGTCATACGGGAACAGGAACTCCACCGCCTCGAAGCCGGCGCGGGCGGCGCGGTCAAAGCGGTCAAGGAAAGGCACTTCGGTGAAGAGCATCGAGAGGTTGGCGGCAAAACGGGGCATGGAGGTTCTCCTTGGGGGTTCAGTCGAGCAGACCGGCGAGTTCGAGGCCCTGGAGGCCGTCGGGGTGGCGGCAGTCCACCGCTTCGAATTCCTGGATGCGGTCGATCTCGGTGCCCATGGCGATGTTGGTGACCTTTTCCAGGATCACCTCCACCACCACCGGCACGCGGTGCTGGCGCGCCAGCTGCTGCGCCTGCTGCAGGGCCGTGCCGATCTGCTCCGGGTCGGTCACCCGCAGCGACTTGCAGCCCAGCCCCTGCACCACCGCCTGGTGGTCCACACCGTAGCCACGCAGCGCCGGGTCGCTCACGTTCTGGTTGTCAAAGGCCAGCTGCACGCAGTAGTCCATGTCGAACTGGCGCTGTGCCTGCCGGATCAGCCCCAGGTAGCTGTTGTTGACCAGCACATGCACATAGGGCAGGCCAAACTGCGCCCCCACGGCCAGCTCCTCGATCAGGAACTGGAAGTCGTAGTCGCCCGAGAGCGCCACCACGTTGCGCGTCGGATCGGCGGCCACCACCCCCAGGGCGGCAGGCAGCGTCCAGCCCAGCGGCCCGGCCTGGCCGCAGTTGATCCACTGGCGCGGGCCGTAGATGTGCAAAAACTGCGCGGCGGCGATCTGGGACAGGCCGATGGTGCTCACGTACACCGTGTCGCGGCCAAAGGCCTGGTTCATCTCTTCGTACACGCGCATGGGCTTGATGGGCGTTTCGGTGTAGTGGGTTTTGCGCAGCATCAGGCGCTTGCGCTCGGCGCAGCGCTCGGCCCATTCACGCCAGTCAGGCCACTGCCCGGCAGCCTGGCGCTCGCGCAAGGCCTGCACAAACAGTTGCAGTGCAGCCTTGGCGTCCGAGACGATGCCGTAGTCGGGCATGAACACACGGCCAATCTGGGTGGGCTCGATGTCCACATGCACAAAGCGGCGGCCCTGGGTGTAGGTCTCGACCGAGCCGGTGTGGCGGTTGGCCCAGCGGTTGCCGATGCCCAGCACGAAGTCGCTGGCCAGCAGCGTGGCGTTGCCATAGCGGTGGCTGGTCTGCAGGCCGCACATGCCGGCCATGAGCGGGTGGTCGTCGGGGATGCTGCCCCAGCCCATCAGCGTGGGGATGACCGGGATGCCAGCCAGCTCGGCAAACTCGACCAGCAGGTCACTGGCGTCGGCGTTCAGGATGCCGCCACCGGCCACGATCAGGGGCTTGTCGGCCGTGGCCAGCAGGTCCAGCGCCTTGTCGATCTGGGCGCGGGTGGCAGCCGGTTTGTAGACCGGCAACGGCGCGTAGGTGTCGGGGTCGAACTCGATCTCGGCCAGCTGCACGTCGATCGGCAGGTCGATCAGCACCGGCCCCGGCCGGCCCGAGCGCATCAGGTGAAAAGCCTGCTGGAATGCGCGCGGCACCTGCGCCGGCTCGCGCACCGTCACCGCCCATTTGGTCACCGGCTTGGCAATGGCCTCGATGTCCACCGCCTGAAAGTCTTCCTTGTACAGGCGCGCCCGCGGTGCCTGCCCGGTGATGCACAGGATAGGGATGCTGTCGGCCATGGCCGAATACAGGCCGGTGATCATGTCGGTGCCGGCCGGGCCGCTGGTGCCGATGCACACGCCGATGTGGCCGGCGCGGGCGCGGGTGTAGCCCTCGGCCATGTGCGAGGCCGCCTCCACATGCCGCGCCAGCACGTGGGCGATGGACTGGCGCTCGCGCAGCGCAGCATAGAACGGGTTGATTGCGGCACCGGGAACGCCGAAGGCTTGCGTGATGCCTTCCTTCTCGAGAACCAGAACGGCGGCCAGTGCGGCCTTCATCTTTGGCATGTG
>CAXRGK010000256.1:0-4808 GCA_964230145.1 Burkholderiaceae bacterium
GAAGAAATGCTTGCGCACATAGGCGCCGTCGTTCGCCTTGAAGGCCTGGTAGTCGCCGTCCAGCGTCTCCATCATGATCTTGCGCAGGGCGCCGTCCTTGTCGCGGGCCAGCAGCGGGTCCCAGTTGGAGCCCCACAGGCATTTGATGACGTTCCAGCCGGCACCACGGAACTCGCCTTCGAGTTCCTGGATGATCTTGCCGTTGCCGCGCACCGGGCCGTCCAGACGCTGCAGGTTGCAGTTGATGACGAAGATCAGGTTGTCCAGGCCTTCACGGGCGGCCAGGCCGATGGCGCCGAGCGATTCGACTTCGTCCATCTCGCCATCGCCGCAAAACACCCAGACCTTGCGGTTTTCGGTGTTGGCGATGCCGCGGGCGTGCAGGTATTTGAGGAAGCGCGCCTGGTAGATCGCCATCAGCGGGCCCAGGCCCATGGAGACGGTGGGGAACTGCCAGAACTCGGGCATCAGTTTGGGGTGCGGGTAGCTGGAGAGGCCCTTGCCGTCCACTTCCTGGCGGAAATTCAGCAGCTGCTCTTCGGTCAGGCGGCCTTCGAGGTAGGCGCGGGCGTAGACACCGGGGGCCACATGGCCCTGGATGTAGATGCAGTCGCCGCCGTGGTTTTCGCTCTCGGCGTGCCAGAAATGGTTGAAGCCGGCACCGAACATGTGGGCCAGCGAGGCGAACGAGCCGATGTGGCCACCCAGGTCACCACCGTCTTCGGGGTTGTGACGGTTGGCCTTGACCACCATGGCCATGGCGTTCCAGCGCATGTAGGCGCGCAGGCGCTCCTCAATCTCGATGTTGCCGGGGCAGCTGGCTTCCTGGTTGGGCTCGATGGTGTTGACATAGCCCGTGTTCGCAGAAAAGGGCATGTCGATGCTGTTTTCGCGGGCGTGCTCGAGCAGTTGCTCCAGCAGGAAGTGGGCACGTTCGCCACCTTCCTTTTCAATCACGGCGGACAGCGCGTCCATCCATTCACGGGTTTCCTGAGAGTCCAGATCCTTTGCGCTCTGGTTCGGATTAACGGCTGTCATGCACGGTCTCCTGAAGGTGTTATTGACTTGATCAGCAAACGGAGTGTCGCACAGTTTTCCCGCATTTTCAAATTGTGCTTATCTATTTCATATTGCGATATTTGAATGCCTGTTACGCGGGAGCAACTACCCTAAACTCGCCCTCAGATGAAAACCATCCGTGAAATCCAGTCCCCGTCAGTGCCCAATCCTGTCAAACACTGGAGGCAGTGGTGGCAACGGCAATCCCCGGTCCGCCAAGACCGTTTTGCCAACCTGGCCCCCGTCGCAGCCGTTGTGTTGTTCATGGCTGCGATTGCAAGTGCCTTCTGGTATTTGCGGGGTGAAGAAATCGAGCGCGAGCAGGAAGCCGTGCGACGCGACGTCGAGTATGCGCAGCAGCGCATTCGGATGCGCCTGCTTGAGCGTCAGGAGCAGGTCATGCGCATGGCGCGTGACATCTCCAACCGTGAAATTCGCAAAGACCAGTTTGTGGTGCGTGCCGAGGCCTTGGTTCAGCAATACCCCGAGTACCAGTCCCTGTCTTGGGTCGATGAGCGGCGCCAGGTGATTTCAACCCACACAGTGTCCAATCTGTTGCAAAACGTGCCGCTGCGCATGGGCGAAGCCCTGCCTCTGGGCGACACCGAAACACACTACAGCCTGTCGCGTGACCTGATGCAGCCGATCTACGGTGTCATCGCCAATGATCAGGGCAAGGACGCGCCTCTGCCCATGCTGCAACTGCACACGCCTTTGACAAATGACAGAGGCCAGTTCAGTGGTGTGCTGATGGCGGAATACCCTCTGGAGAGTCTGCTGCGCTACGGCATTCCCACCGAGATCCTTGCCAAATATGCGGTGTCGCTGGTCAGCGCCGAGGGAGACACCCTGGCCGGTCAAACCATCCCCGCACGCAGGCACCTGTGGCCAGCATTTCCATGGCCGTCTCCTGCGGCCAACGAATTCCGAGTTCCCGTCTCCCCTGTGGGCAACGGACTGTTGCTGCGCGCGCAAGCCTGGCGCACCTCCACCGGCCTGGTAGGCAATGCACAGTTCTGGATGGCGGTCGCCTTGAGTGTGATGACCGCCTGGATGCTGATCGCCAACTGGCGCCACAGCCGCAGGCGACAACAAGCACAAAAAGCCCTGATCGCCGAAACCAACTTCCGCCGTGCCATGGAAAACTCCATGCTCACCGGCATGCGTGCACTGGATTTGCAAGGTCGCATCACCTATGTGAACGCAGCCTTTTGCGAAATGACCGGCTGGAGCGAGCGTGAGCTGGTCGGCGCGACTGCCCCGTTTCCGTACTGGCCTGAGCAGGACCATGAGCAGCTCAGGCGCCGCCTGGAAGACGAACTCAAGGGCTTGCAAAGTCCTGGCGGCTTTCAGGTGCGCGTCAAACGCCGAGATGGCGCCCTGTTCGACGCCCGCATGTACGTCTCGCCATTGATCGATGCCACAGGCAAACACACTGGCTGGATGACGTCGATGACGGACATCACCGAACCCAACCGGATCCGCGAGCAGCTGGCCAGTTCACACGAGCGCTTCACCATCGTGCTCGAAGCCCTGGATGCCTCGGTGTCTGTCGCACCGCTGGGCAGCAAGGAGCTGCTGTTCGCCAACAAACTCTACCGGCAATGGTTTGGACAAGACACCGATGGGCACCTGCAATTGGTGGAACAAGCCGGCGCCTACTCCGCCGCGGATGAAGTCACGGAAGATGTCGACGCACTGGCGGGCCTGCCCACCGAGCCCCTGACGGTGGCCCTGACGGAAAACGCCGAGGTGTTTGTACCGGCCCTGGACAAATGGCTGGAGGTGCGTTCGCGCTACATCAATTGGGCAGACGGTCGCCTGGCCCAGATGGTGATTGCCACGGACATCACCCCCCGCCGCAAAGCCGAGGAACTGGCCGAGCAACAAGCCGAGCGCGCCCAAACGGCCAGCCGCCTGATCACCATGGGCGAAATGGCCTCCAGCGTGGCGCACGAACTCAATCAGCCTCTGACAGCCATCAGCAACTACTGCAACGGCATGATCTCGCGCATCAAGAACCAGCAGATCAAAGAAGAAGACCTGCTGTGGGCGCTGGACAAAACCGCCCACCAGGCGCAACGGGCTGGACAGGTGATCCAGCGGATTCGCAGCTTCGTCAAGCGCAGCGAACCCAACCGCACGCGCTCGGAGGTGCAGTCCATCGTGCACGAATCGGTTGAACTGGCCGAGATCGAACTGCGCCGTCGGCACGTGCGCCTGTCGCATTACGTGGCAGCCCGATTGCCTCAGCTGGTGGTCGACCCCATCCTCATCGAACAGGTGCTCATCAACCTGATGAAGAACGCGGCCGAATCGATCGACAACGCCAACCGCCCGGCCGATCGCCGTCATGTGGAACTGCGGGTGGTGCCACGTAAAGTCGATGACCAGGACGTGGTGGAGTTTTCCGTCACCGACACAGGCAAGGGTCTGCCTCCCGAAACCATGAACCGCCTCTACGAAGCCTTTTTCTCCACCAAGGCAGAAGGCATGGGCATTGGCCTGAACCTTTGCCGCAGCATCATCGAGTCCCACGCCGGCCGGATCGAAGCGCAGAACCTCTACAATGCGGATGAAATCATCGGTTGCCGGTTCTCGTTCTGGATCCCTGTTCAGAACACAGCCCTCCCAGAAAAAACCTCCGAGGTCAGTCCATGAGTTTGATTCCCAAAAAAGGCACCGTTTACGTTGTTGATGACGACGAGGCCGTGCGCGACTCCCTGCAGTGGCTGCTCGAAGGCAAGGACTACCGGGTGCGTTGCTTTGATTCCGCCGAATCATTTCTTGCCCGTTTCGACCCGCGTGAAGTCGCCTGCCTGATCGTGGACGTGCGCATGGGCGGCATGACTGGCCTGGAACTGCAGGACCGCCTGATCGAACGCAAGTCTCCGCTGCCCATCGTTTTCATCACCGGCCACGGCGTCGTGCCCATGGCGGTGAACACCATGAAAAAGGGCGCGATGGATTTCATCCAGAAGCCCTTCAAGGAAGAAGAACTGCTCGGTCTGGTCGAGCGCATGCTGGACCAGGCGCGCGACGCCTTTGCCGAATACCAGCAGGCCGCCAGCCGCGATGCCCTGCTCTCCAAGCTGACAGGCCGCGAATCGCAGGTGCTCGAACGCATCGTCGCGGGTCGCCTCAACAAGCAGATCGCCGACGACTTGGGCATCAGCATCAAGACGGTGGAGGCGCACCGCGCCAACATCATGGAAAAGCTCAACGCCAACACTGTGGCCGACCTGCTCAAGATCGCGCTCGGCAAGGACGCCGTGAAAGCCTGATCCACCCCACACCCCGAAAACGCCCGCGACTGTCGGGCGTTTTGCATTTATTAACCACCTTGACTGTAGAGAACACCATGACCGCCCAACTGATCGACGGCAACGCCCTGTCCAAACAACTGCGCACCGAAGTCGCCACCCGCGCCCAGGCCCTCAAGGCCAAGGGCATCACCCCTGGCCTGGCCGTGATCCTGGTCGGTGACAACCCCGCCAGTCAGGTTTATGTGCGCAACAAGGTCAAGGCCTGCGAAGACAGCGGCCTGCATTCGGTGCTGGAAAAGTACGACGCCGACCTGAACGAGGCCGCCCTGCTGGCCCGTGTGGAAGCGCTCAACAACGACCCGGCCATTCATGGCATCCTGGTGCAGCTGCCGCTACCGGAACACATCGATGCTCAAAAGGTGATCGAAGCCATCAGCCCGGCCAAGGACGTGGACGGCTTCCACATCGCCAGTGCCGGCGCGC
>CAXRGK010000257.1:0-6475 GCA_964230145.1 Burkholderiaceae bacterium
CTTGGTGTTGGGACTGGAGATGTTCACCGTCACGTAGTCGGCGTGCGGGTACACGCCGGCCAGCGCTACAAGATAGTCGTCGGTGGCGTTTTCGATGGGGGTGGCGGCGTTCTTGCCGATGTTCAGACCCAGCAGGTGGCCGTGGTGGCGAAAGTGCGAGCGCCTGACGTTGGCGATGAAGGCGTCCAGCCCGTCGTTGTTGAAACCCAGTCGGTTGATCAGGGCCTGTGCTTCGGGCAGACGGAACATGCGCGGCTTGGAGTTGCCCGGTTGCGCCTTGGGCGTGACGGTGCCGACCTCGACAAAGCCGAAACCCATGGCGCCCAGGCCATCGATGCAGCGGGCGTTCTTGTCCAGCCCGGCGGCCAGACCGACGCGGTTGGGGAACGTGAGACCTGCCAAAGTGACCGGATTGGACACAAAAGGTTGTCGGTAGAAGCGGTCCAGCGGGGTGTTCTGGGTGCGCGAGAGGCCGTCCAGCGTGAGTTCGTGGGCCTCTTCGGGGTCCATCTTGAACAGGAAGGGGCGGACGAGGGCGTAGGGGATCAGGGACATCTTGGATAATCGCGGGTCTTTTTGCAATTGTCTCAGAGCCCGCACCATGACCCAGGATGAACTCAAGGCCCTCGTTGGCCAGGCCGCCCTCCAGTACGTTGTTCCCGGCGAGATCGTTGGCGTGGGCACTGGCTCCACGGTCAACAAATTCATCGACGCGCTGGCCACCATGAAAGACCAGATCAAGGGCGCGGTGTCCAGCTCCGAAGCCTCGACGGTGCGCCTCAAAGCCCTGGGCATTCCGGTGTTCGACAGCAACGCCGTGGAGAGCCTGTCGGTCTACATCGACGGCGCCGACGAAATCGACCACCGTGGCCACATGGTCAAGGGCGGTGGCGCGGCCCTCACGCGCGAGAAAATCGTGGCGGCCCAGTCGAAAAAGTTCGTCTGCATTGCCGACGAAAGCAAGCTGGTGGACGTGCTGGGCGCCTTTCCGCTGCCGGTCGAGGTGATTCCGATGGCCACCGCGCGCGTGATGCGCCAGTTTGCGGCCATGGGGGGGGCGGCCGCCGTGCGCCTGAAAGACGGCCAGCCGCTGGTGACCGACAACGGCCAGCACATCGTCGATGTGAAGGGCCTGAAGATCACCGACCCGCTGGCTTTTGAAACCGAAGTCAGCCAGTGGCCCGGCGTGGTGACCGTGGGCGTGTTCGCCCACCAGAAAGCCCAGGTGTGCCTGCTGGGCACCCCCTCGGGCGTGAAGGCGCTGACCTTCTGATTTTCTGGGCTGTATAGGAGCGCGCCCCTGCGCGCGAATGCCTTCTGGCATGCCCTCTGTTTTCTCTGGCTAGTCGGTCGCAGGGGCGGCCCCCTACAGCGTTCTCATGACTTCTCAAAAAATCAACCGTCGCGCGGTGCTGGCGCTTGCCGCAGCCGCGCTCACTGCCGCTGCCGGTGCGCAATCGCCGGCCCCCGTCAAACTGGCCATGATCGAGAGCCTGTCCGGACCCTTTGCCAACACCGGCGAGGCCGTGGTGCGCAACATCGTCTGGGCGATCGAGCGCGTCAACGCCCGTGGCGGCGTGAAGACCGCGCAGGGCCAGCGCCCGCTGGAGCTGCTGCGCTACGACAGCAAGGGCCAGAACGAGGAGGCCCTGTCGGCGCTGCGCGCGGCCATCGACGATGGCGCGCAGGTGATCCTGCAGGGCAACTCCTCGGCGCAGGCGCTGGTGCTGATCGACGCGATCAACAAGCACAACGAGCGCGAGCCGGGTAAGCGTGTGCTGTTCCTGAATTACTCTGCGGTAGACCCGGTGTTGACCAACGACAAGTGCAGCTTCTGGCATTTCCGCTTTGACGCCCATGCCGACATGCGCATGACGGCGCTGATGCAGGTGCTCAAGGACGACAAAAAAGTCAAATCCGCCTACCTGATCGGGCAGGACTACAGCTTTGGCCAGGCGGTGCTGCGCGAGGCGCGCCGCCAGATCGAAGACCTGCGTCCGGACATGAAGATCGTGGGCGAAGAGCTGCACCCGGTGGGCCGCGTGAAGGACTTTTTGCCTTACGCTAGCAAAATCAAGGCCAGTGGTGCGCAGGCGGTCATCACCGGCAACTGGGGCAATGACCTGACGCTGCTGGTCAAGGCCGCGCGCGAGGTGGGCTTTGAGGGCAAGTTCTACACTTTCTACGGCAACGCGCTGGGCGCACCGGCTGCCATCGGCGAGGCCGGCGTGGGCCGCGTGGTGGCTGTGGCCGACTGGCTGCCCAATGTGCCTGGCAAGGAGAGCGCCGCGTTCTACAAGGCTTTCCGCGAGCGCTTTGCCAAGCCGCAGGAAGACTATGTGCACCTGCGCATGCAGCTCATGATCGAGGCGCTGGCGCAGGCCATCGACAAGGCCGCTTCGTCCGAGCCACTGGCGGTGGCCAGGCAGCTCGAAAAAGCCAGGGTCAGCATGGCCGGGCAGGGCGGCTTCATGCGTGCCGAAGACCACCAGTTCCAGCAGCCGCTGGTGGTGGGCCTGATGCAGCGCCAGGGTGAGCCGGGCGTGCCTTTCGATGTGGAAGGCTCGGGCTACGGCTTCAGGGTCATCCAGACGCTCAAGCCCGAGCAGGCCCGTCTGCCGCACACCTGCAGGATGGTGCGGCCGGACTGACCAGACTTATTTTGACCGGGCTTATTTGGTGTTGGCCTTCATGAGTTCGGTCTTGAGCGCGTTCATGCGCTGCTGCAGCGGGCCAAAGGGGCCGTACTTGTGCTGCTCGGCGCTCATGCCGGTCACATAGGGGCCAAAGGCCGCGTCCACCGGCTTGTTCCAGCGGGCCGGGAAGTCACGCTCCAGATGGGGTTTGACTTTGCGCGGCTGGCTCAGCACAAAGGCCGCCACATCGTAGGCTTCGTCGTCGCTCAGCTGCGGCTGGCCGTGGGCGGCGCCCAGCGGCATGTTGGTCTTGATGAAGGCCGAGGCCGTCAGCAGCCGGTTCATGCCCGCACCGGTGTTGAAGCTGTCCTTGCCCCACAGCGGCGGGAACGCATAGCCCGTGGCGCTGCCCGGTGGGCCGTTGCGCACGCCTGCACCATTCTCGCCGTGGCAACTGGCGCATTTTTCTGCATAGACCTTGCTGCCCGCCACCGTGTCGGCCTTGCGGTCCGGCGCCTTGAAGGGCGGCAGGCCCTGGCCTTGCACCTTGGCAGCCACCGGCACATCCTTGGACAGGAAGTGCATGTAGGTGACGAAGGCCTTCATCTCGCGGCTGTCCAGGGGCAGCGGCTTGCCGGCCATGCTGCGTTCCATGCAGCCGTTGACGCGCTCTTCGATGGTGCTGACTTCGTCCTCGCGGCCACGGTACTGCGGGAAGGTGGCATGGGTGCCCACCCAGGGCATGGCAAACGGTTTGGTGCCTCCGGCTTCGTGGCAGGACACGCAGGCGAGGTTGTTGCCGGCGTAACGCATCTTGGGGTTCTTCACCTCCGGGCCGATGTGGGCGAAGGTGCGCTCGCTCAACTCCTTGCCGTATTTCACGAGCTTGCCGTAGGGATCGTCGGGCAGGGCGCTGGTGTCGTAGGTTTCGGGCGACTGGATGGTCCAGGGCTTGGCGGCGGCGGGGGCTTGGGTTTGCGCCTGGGCCAGCAGGCTGGCGGCCAGAAGGGTGAGGGACAGGCAGGTTTTCATGGGACTCCGTAGAACTGCTGAAGGGGATGTATGACCTTCATGCTCAGGCTACGGAATATTTATTCGCAAGGACTGATAAATCGCAAGCCGGCGCTTTGGCTTGCAGCGACCTTGTTCTGGATCAAATGGGCTGGGGCGAAGCGGCCACCTTGTGGCCGCTTTGTGCGCGCTCTGCCTGCAGCTGCAAAGTCTGCGATCCCGGCATTCACCTGGGAAGCTGCTGACCGCCGCCTTCAGGCCGGAACATCTTGAACTTTTGCGCCTCGCCAATCGTGAAGTAATCGGCCGGGCCACCGCCGCGCAGCACGACCTCGGCTGCGGCGGTGTCGAACACGCCGTTCACCAGCAGCCGCTCGTCGATGTGGATGCCCACCACTTCGCCCAGCACCAGCCAGGTGTCGATCGGCTCGCCCGCCGCACTGTGCAGCTGCACGATCTGGCTGCGCCGGCATTCAAAGCTCACCGGGCTGCCCTGCACGCGGGGCACGGCCACACAGCGCGAGGCTTCGGTCTGCAGGCCGGCCAGGGCAAATTCGTCCACCTCCGGGCCGACGGCGGCGCAGGTCTGGTTCATGGCCTCGGCCTGGGGGCGCGTGACCAGGTTCCAGACGAACTCGCCGGTGGCTTCGATGTTGGCCAGCGTGTCCTTGCGGCCGATGCTGGCAAAACCGATGACGGGCGGCACGTAGTTGAAGGCATTGAAAAAGCTGTAGGGCGCCAGATTGAGCACGCCGCTGGCGCTGCGACTGGAGATCCAGCCGATCGGGCGCGGACCGACGATGGCGTTGAACGGGTCATGGCGCAGGCCGTGGCCGTGGCGAGGTTCGTAGAAATGGGTCATGGTCATGGGTGTGCGAGGGTATTGGGGTGGGCCAGGCGCTGCGTTCCTGTGGCGGTGAAGGCCCAAGTGCTAGAGTGCCCGGGATCGTGCAGGAGACTTTGCAGATGGACAGTGTGCAGCATTGGGGCGTCGCCCGCGTGTATCTCGGTGACAAGTCGGGCAAGTACCCCGACGGCAACCAGGTCATCGTGCAGGGCGCGGATCTACGTGTGGCCTTTGACACGCCACTCGTGGCCAACCGCATCGGGCCGGATTTTGACGGGGTCGATCTGGTGATCCTGGGCCATGTGCATGAAGACCACATGGCCGGACTGCACCGGGTGCCCAAGGCCCGCGTGCAGGTGCATGAGGCGGATCTGGCTGCCGCCCAGTCCTGGGCGGGGCTGTGCGCGCATTACGGCTATGCGCAGCCGGTACTCGACGAGCTGTACGGCATGGTGCAGACCGATTTTCACTACCACCCGCGTCCTGATGCGACCGGCTACAGCGATGGTACGGTCTGGGATCTGGGCGGCGGCGTGCGCATCCGCGCCCACCACCTGCCGGGCCACACCTCGGGCCACTGCGCGCTGGTGGTCGAGAGCGAAGGTCTGGCCTTCATTGGTGACATTGACCTGACCGGTTTCGGTCCCTATTACGGCGACGCGACGTCGAGCCTCGCGCAGTTTCGGGGCAGCCTGCGGCGCGTGGCCGAGTTGGACGCAAAGGTCTGGGTCACGTCGCACCACCGTGCGGTGGTCAGCGACCGGGCGCAGTTCCTGGCCGACCTGCAGCGCTTTGCCGGCAAGATCGACGAGCGTTCGGACAAGCTGCTGGGCTACCTGCAGGACGGCCCGCAGACGCTGGACCAGCTGGTGGCAAGGCGGCTGCTGTACCCGGTCGGTTTCCATCTGCCCTATGTTGAAAGCGCCGAGCGCAACACCATCGCCATGCACCTGGAGGAACTGGCGGCGGCGGGGCGGGTGGCGCAGGACGCGGCTGGGGTCTGGCAACGGGTCTGACGGTCGGCAAGCCCCGAACAGCCGGCTCGGGTAAACCCCGCCTCGATCATCGGCAGGTCAAGGGTCTTTGTCGCTAGAATTCCCCGACCGATCGGTTGGTTAATTCAGAAAGCCCCCCATGACCGCAGTTCTCCAGAGTTTCATCGCCGGCCGCTGGATCGGCCAGCAAGCCGCCCAGTCGCTGCGCAGCGCTGTCAATGGTGCCACCGTGGCCCAGACCCATGCCGAAACCATCGACTTTGGCGATGCGGTGCATTACGCCCGTACCGTGGGCCTGCCCAACCTGCTGAAACTGGACTTTCAGGAGCGCGCCCAGCGCCTCAAGGCCCTGGCCAAGTACCTCGGTGAGCACAAGGAGACGCTGTACGCGATTTCAGCCCATACCGGCGCCACCCGTGCCGACAGCTGGGTGGACATCGAGGGCGGTGCGGGCACGCTGTTCGCCTATTCGAGCATGGGCAGCAACGAGCTGCCCAGCGGCAACCTGATCCACGAAGGCCCGGCCTTCCCGCTGGGCAAGAAGGGCGGCTTTGCGGGCACGCACATCCTGGTGCCCCGCGGCGGCATCGCGGTGCACATCAACGCCTTCAACTTCCCCATCTGGGGCTTGCTTGAAAAGTTCGCGCCCAGCTTTTTGGCGGGCATGCCTTGTATCGGCAAACCCGCTTCGTCCACCAGCTACCTGACCGAAGCCATGGTGCGTCTGGTCGAGCAATCGGGCATCCTGCCGGTGGGTGCACTGCAGCTGGTGATCGGCTCCACTGGTGACCTGCTGGACCGCCTGAACGGCCAGGACGTGGTGACCTTCACCGGCTCGGCCGACACCGCGGCCAAGCTGCGCGTGCACCCCAATGTGGTCCGGCACAGCATCCCCTTCAACGCCGAGGCCGACTCGCTCAACTGCGCGATCCTGGGGCCCGATGTGACGCCCGATGACGAGGAGTTTGACCTGTTTGTCAAAGAGG
>CAXRGK010000258.1:0-2168 GCA_964230145.1 Burkholderiaceae bacterium
CCGGTCTGGGCCTGCATCACGGGCAGCAGCGGCGTGTAGGCAAAACGCGCCAGGCCCAGGGTCAGCATGAGGCCGCAAACCCCGCCAGCGATCACCTGCCAGGGTTGCAGGCTTCGTTGAGAAACTTCAGACATGCGATAAGTATCGACCAGAAGCTGTCTGACGCCTGTCGCACCGGGCGCCCGTGACAAACAGGCACAATGACGCCCCAGTCTTCCCCCTGCCTTCCATTTGCACCATGACGACCTTCGCCGACCACCTGCGCCAGCTCCCGCCCGTCACCCATCTGGCTTAACTCCAGCTCATCAACGCTGCGGGCCAGGTGGTCGCTTCCATCGAAAACCAGCCCGGCAAGGCCGGCTCGCTGGCGGTCTACCACGCATTGGCGGCCAAACACGGCAGCATCAACACAGCCGCCGCCCAGGAAGGCCTGCAGCTGTTTGCCGAGCACACCGAATCGGCCCGCCAGCACCCGGGCAGCCACCCCAACATCGACCGCCTGTTCGAAGTCATCGCCTCGGGTCAGGGCTACACCGTGCGTCTGGTTCAGGCCTGAGAAGACCCACCATGGCGATCCAGTGGTTCCCCGGTCACATGCACCTGACGCGCCAGGCGATCGCCGAGCGCATCAAGAACATTGACGTGGTCATCGAAATGCTGGACGCCCGCCTGCCCGGCTCCAGCGCCAACCCCATGCTGGCCGGGCTGATCAAAGGCAAACCGGCGCTCAAGATCCTGAGCAAGCAGGACCTGGCCGACCCGGTACGGACCGCCGAGTGGCTCGCCCACTACAACGCCCAGGACAGCGTACGCGCCATCGGACTGGACAATGGCATGAAACAGCCGGCCAAGGCGCTGGTGGAAGCCTGCCACCAGCTGGCTCCCAACCGCGGTGGACTGGCCAAACCCATGCGGGTGCTGATCTGCGGCATCCCCAACGTGGGTAAGTCCACGCTCATCAACACCCTCAAAGGCAAAGCTGCCGCCAAGACTGGCGACATTGCCGGCGTGACCAAGACCGAGCAGCGCGTCAACATCGCCGACGACTTCTACCTGTACGACACACCAGGCGTGCTCTGGCCACGCATCATCGTGCTGCAAAGCGGCTACAACCTGGCCGCCAGCGGGGCCATTGGCGTCAACGCGTTTGACGACGAAGAAGTCGCGCTGGAGCTGTTGAACTATTTGCTGACGCACTACCCCGAAGAACTCAAGGCCCGCTACAAACTGACCGAGATCGCTGGCCTGACAGACGAAGAACTGCTCGAAGCGATTGGCCGCCAGCGCGGTGCCATCCAGAGCGGCGGCCGTATCAACACCACCAAAGCGGCTGAACTGGTCATCCACGACCTGCGCTCCGGCGCGCTGGGACGCATCACGCTGGAAACGCCAGAGGAATTTGCCCGCTGGCTGGCCGAAGGCAAAAAGGCCGATGCCGAACGCGCGGCACGCAAGGAAGAATTCGCCCAGGCCAAGGCGCAAAAGACCTCGCAGCGGGCGCGCACCCGCCGCTGAGCGGGCCATGAACAAAGCCGCCAGCCCTTGCAGGCTGGCGGCTTTTTTGTGGAGCAGTGATCCGCTTACTTCTTGCTCGGCGGCACGTCCGTGCAGGAACCGTGCGCCACCTCCGCCGCCATGCCGATGCTCTCGCCCAGCGTAGGGTGCGGGTGGATGGTCTTGCCGATGTCCACGGCGTCGGCGCCCATCTCGATGGCCAGCGCGATCTCGCCGATCATGTCGCCGGCGTGGGTGCCCACGATGCCGCCGCCCAGGATCTTGCCGTGGCCATGGGCCTCGGGGCTGTCGTCGAACAGCAGCTTGGTGAAACCTTCGTCGCGGCCATTGGCAATGGCGCGGCCGCTGGCCGACCAGGGGAACAGGCCCTTCTTGACCTTGATACCCTGGGCCTTGGCCTGCTCTTCGGTCAGGCCGACCCAGGCCACTTCGGGGTCGGTGTAGGCCACGCTGGGGATCACGCGGGCGTTGAAGGCAGCGGATGCCAGTTCCTTGTTGCCCTGCAATTCACCGGCAATCACTTCGGCCGCCACATGCGCCTCGTGCACCGCCTTGTGCGCCAGCATGGGCTGGCCCACGATGTCGCCGATGGCGAAGATGTGCGGCACGTTGGTGCGCATCTGGATGTCGACGTTGATGAAGCCGCGGTCGGT
>CAXRGK010000259.1:0-2335 GCA_964230145.1 Burkholderiaceae bacterium
ATCGCCAAGAACAAGCTGGTCGACCAGACCCGCAACTGATTGGGCTTTGTCCATGAAAAAGGCCACTGCGGTGGCCTTTTTTCGTCTATACACGGGCTTGGCATACACTCGCCCGGACATGCCGCCTGGAGCGGTCATCACCAGGGGAAACAGATGGACCACGATTTTGAACAGGACCACGAGCAAGGCTCGGGTTCGCGCAAGCCCCGCAAAGGCATTTACATCCTGCCCAACCTTTTCACGCTGGCCGCCCTGTTCGGCGGCTTCTACGCCATCGTGATGGCCATGAACGAGCGTTTTGACATGGCAGCGGTGGGGGTTTTTTGCGCCATGGTGCTCGACAGCCTGGATGGCCGTGTGGCCCGCATGACCAATACCCAAAGTGCCTTTGGCGAGCAGATGGATTCGCTGGCCGACATGGTGTCGTTTGGTGCAGCACCTGCGCTGATCGCTTACGAATGGGCCCTGAAGGGGCTGGGCCGTTGGGGCTGGATTGCTGCTTTCGTCTACTGCGCGTGCGCAGCCTTGCGTCTGGCGCGCTTTAATGTGAATACGGCCGTGGTGGACAAACGCTACTTTCAAGGGCTGCCGTCGCCGGCCGCTGCCGCATTGGTGACGGGTTTCATCTGGATCATGACTGAAGCCGAATTCACCGGGCCGAGCCAGGCATGGCCGATGTTTGCGATCGCTCTGTACGCCGGCCTGACCATGGTCACCAATGTTCCCTTCTACAGCGGCAAAGATGTGCATTTCAAGAAAAGTGTGCCCTTTGCTGTGGTGGTCCTGATTGCGCTGGCGATTGCGGTCATCAACATCCACCCGCCCGCTGTCTTGTTTGGCCTGTTTGTGCTGTATGGCCTGAGCGGCTATGCGCTGTATTTCTGGCGCCGCTTCAAGGGCGAGCACGCCAGCGTGATCAGCACCTCGACCGATGAACCTGACGAGCGGGGTTTGCACCAGTAAACCCAGAGACAGTACGGCTGTTTTTCTGTGCTACATTTATCTGCATGAACCGCATTGCGCTGGCCCTACTACTTACGCCCCACGGGCGGGACATGTAGCGCACGCACACATTTTCCTAAAGGCCCGTATGCACCCGCAGCGGGCCTTTTGCTTTGATGTGTTTCCACAAGCTGCGGTTGAAATTCTGGAGTAACCATGGCTGACAAACTCATCATTTTTGACACCACATTGCGCGATGGCGAGCAGTCGCCCGGCGCGTCCATGACCAAGGACGAAAAGCTGCGCATCGCACGCCAGCTCGAGCGCCTGCGCGTGGATGTCATCGAAGCCGGTTTTGCCGCCAGTTCCAACGGCGACTTTGAGGCGGTGCAGACGATTGCCAACGCCATCAAGGACTCTACCGTCTGCTCGCTCTCGCGTGCCAACGACCGTGATATCGCGCGCGCAGCCGAAGCGCTCAAGGGCGCCAACAGCGGCCGCATCCACACCTTTATCGCCACGTCGCCGCTGCACATGGAAAAGAAGCTGCGCATGACGCCCGAGCAAGTGCTGGAGCAGGCCAAACAGGCCGTGCGTTTTGCCCGCAACCTCTGCGCCGACATCGAGTTCAGCGCCGAAGACGGTTACCGCAGCGAGATCGACTTTCTGGCCCGCGTGGTCGAAGCCGTGATTGCCGAAGGCGCCACCACCATCAACATCCCCGACACCGTGGGCTACGCCATCCCCGAGCTGTACGGCAACTTCATCAAGACCCTGCGCGAGAAGGTGCCCAACGCCGACAAGGCCATCTGGTCGGTGCATTGCCACAACGACCTGGGCATGGCCGTGGCCAACTCGCTGGCCGGGGTGAAGATCGGCGGGGCCCGTCAGGTCGAGTGCACCATCAACGGGCTGGGCGAGCGCGCCGGCAACTGCTCGCTCGAAGAAGTCGTCATGGCGGTCAAAACCCGTCGTGATTACTTTGGTCTGGACGTCAACATCGACACCCAGCACATTGTGGCTGCCAGCCGCATGGTCAGCCAGACCACCGGTTTTGTGGTGCAGCCCAACAAGGCGGTGGTGGGGGCCAACGCCTTCGCCCACGCCTCGGGCATCCACCAGGATGGCGTGCTCAAGGCCCGTGACACCTACGAGATCATGCGCGCCGAAGACGTCGGCTGGGGCGCCAACAAGCTGGTGCTGGGCAAGCACAGCGGCCGCAACGCCTTCCGCAGCCGCCTGATCGAACTGGGCGCGGCGATCGAATCCGAAGCCCATCTCAACCACGCCTTTGCCCGCTTCAAGGAACTGGCCGACAAGAAGCACGAGATCTTCGACGAAGACCTGCAGGCGCTGATCTCCGATGAAGCCGTCACGCCTGAACTGGAGCACT
>CAXRGK010000260.1:0-8007 GCA_964230145.1 Burkholderiaceae bacterium
GACGGCGTGCGCGAAGGCGACACCATCAGCCCCTTCTACGACTCGATGGTGGCCAAGCTCATCGTGCACGGCGACACGCGCGAACAGGCGTTGGCCCGACTCGATGCCGCCCTGGCGAAGACGCACATCGTGGGCCTGAACACCAATGTGCAGTTCCTGCGCCATGTGGTCCGCAGCGATTCGTTTGCCACCGCCAAGCTCGACACCGCACTCATCCAGCGCGAAGAGGCTGTGCTGTTCAAGCAGGACCCTGTGGGTGTGCAGGCGGCTGCCGCGGCCGTGGTCGCGCACACGATGGCCGCCGAGCAGGCTCTGGCAGGTGAGGACCCCTTCAGCGCACGCGACGGTTTTCAGTCGCACGGCACCACGCGTCGCCGCTTCGAGCTCGACTATGCCGGCGAAACCCTGCAGGCCGAACTGACCTATGACCGCAGCGGCCTGACCCTGCAAGTGGGTGAAGGCGCTGCTGCGCCGCTGAGCTTCACTGTCCAGGGCGATGGCCTGTGGGTGCAGCATGCCGAACGCCTGCACAGCACCCTGCACTGGCAGGGCGAGGTGGCGCATGTCTTCACCCCACGCGGCGCCACACGCATCGGCCTGCTGGATCCGCTGGCCCACGCCGGTGAGGCGGCGGCCGAAGGCGGGCGCCTGACTGCGCCCATGCCGGGCAAGGTGGTGTCCTTTGCCGTCAAGGCAGGCGACAAGGTCAAGGCCGGGCAGCCGCTGGCGGTGATGGAGGCCATGAAGATGGAGCACACCATTGCTGCGCCTCACGATGGCACCGTGGCCGAGCTGCTGTACGCCCCCGGCGATCAGGTCACCGAAGGCGCGGAGTTGCTCAAGCTCCAGGCGGCTTGAGAGGATTGGGTCTGCCAGGCATGAAAGTTTCGTGTGCAGGCGGGCGCCCCAAGGGCTGCTGTGCTGGAGGCCGCCCCGGCGGCCGAATGTGACAGCCTGTGGCACCTGTGGACTGCCACAATCCGAGCCATGAACATCACGATTTGTTTTGACAAACTCGACCCTGCGCCCTGGGTACAGGGTGTGCAGGCTGCGCTGCCACAGGCGCGTGTATCGGCCTGGGCGCCGGGCGCGCCATCGGCCGATCTGGCCATCGTCTGGGCGCCACCCCAGCAGTTCGTGGACGAGCAAACAGGGCTGCAGGCCCTGTTCAATATCGGTGCTGGTGTGGATGCGCTGCTCCAGCTGCGCTTGCCCCCCGCGTTGACAGTGGTGCGGCTCGACGATGCGGGCATGTCGGTGCAGATGGCGGAATACGTCTGCCACGCTGTCATCCGGCACTTCCGTGAATTCGATGGCTACGACGCCGACACGCAGGCTGGCAAATGGTCTTACCGCAAGCCACGCAGCCGCGCCGACTTTGCGGTGGGTGTGATGGGCCTGGGCGTGCTGGGCGAGCGTGTGGCCAAGGCGCTGCAGGTGTTTGACTTCCCGGTCAACGGCTACAGCCGCAGCGCCAGGCAGATCGACGGCGTGCGCTGTTTCGCTGGGCCCGGCCAGCTGGACGACTTTTTGAAAGCGACCCGCATCCTGGTGAACCTGATGCCGCTGACGCCCGAGACCGAAAACATCCTGAACCGCCAAACACTCTCGCGATTGCAGCGTGGCGGCTACCTGATCAATGTCGCACGTGGACGCCACCTGGTCGAGCAAGACCTGATCGCCTTGATCGACGAAGACCACCTGGCCGGGGCCATGCTCGATGTGTTTCGCACCGAACCCCTTCCGGCAGAACACCCGTTCTGGCGGCATCCGAAAATCACCGTCACGCCCCACACTTCGGCCCGCACCCTGCGCGATGAAAGCATCGCACAGATCGTCGGCAAGATCCTCGCGTTGCAGCGCGGTGAACCCATCCGTGGTGTGGTCGATCCCCAACGCGGTTATTGAAAGCCTGCACCATGTCTTTGCCTTCCAGAGTCCAGCTCATTGATGTCGGCCCGCGCGACGGTCTGCAAAACGAAAAACAGCCTGTACCCGCCGCGGTCAAGATCGAGCTGGTGCACCGTCTGCAGGCCGCAGGCCTGAAGGAAATCGAGGTCACCAGCTATGTGTCACCCAAATGGGTCCCGCAGATGGCCGACAACCACCAGGTGATGTCGGGCATGACCCGCCAGAGCGGTGTGCGCTATTCGGTGCTCACGCCCAACCTCAAGGGCTACGAGTCGGCGGTGCTGGACCAGCCCGACGAGATCGTGGTTTTCGGTGCGGCCAGCGAGGCCTTCAGCCAGAAAAACATCAACTGCTCCATTGCCGAAAGCATCGAGCGCTTTGCCCCCGTGGTCGAGGCGGCGCTGGCTGCCGGCATCGCGGTGCGCGGTGCCATGAGCTGTACGGTGGGTTGTCCCTACGAAGGCGAGATCGCGCCCGAGCGCGTCGCCTACCTGGCGGGCTTGATGAAGCAGATCGGCGTGCAGCGCGTGGATGTGGCCGACACGATTGGCGTGGGCACACCGCTCAAGGTGCAGCGTGCCTTGGAGGCCACGCTGCAGCATTACGACATCGACCACATCAGCGGCCACTTCCACGACACCTATGGCCAGGCGCTGTCCAACACGCTGGCCGCGTTGCAGATGGGGGTGTGGAACTTCCAGTCTTCGGTGGCCGGGCTGGGGGGCTGCCCTTATGCCAAAGGCGCGACCGGCAATGTGGCCACTGAAGACGTGGTGTATCTGCTGAGCGGCATGGGCATCGAGACGGGCATCGATCTGGACCAGCTGGTCGACGCGGGCGTCTTCATCAGCGGGCACCTGGGGCGCAAGCCCAATTCGCGCGTCGCGACCGCCGTCCTCAACAAACGGGCGGCCTGATCATGTGCGGTGCAGAACTCCGCTGCCTGCCCGAGGGCGTGCAAAAGGTGGCGCAGACCTTGCAGCAGGCGGGGCATGCGCATGCACCGATCATGCTGGACGGTGCCGCCCGTACCGCGCAGGAAGCTGCAGACGGTCTGGGAGTGCAACTGGGGCAGATCGCCAAGAGCGTGATCTTCCGGCGCAAGGAAGACGATGCTGCTGTTCTGGTCGTGACCTCGGGTGATCGCCGTGTGGATGAGAAAAAGGTTTCGGCGCTGGTGGGCAAAGTGGGCCGAGCCGATGCCGATTTCGTCAAGGCCAGAACCGGCTTCACCATCGGTGGTGTTTCGCCTGTGGCTCATCTGAACCCGTCGGTGACTTTGCTCGACCAGGACCTGTGGCGCTTTGAAGAAATCTGGGCGGCAGCCGGTCACCCGCATGGCGTGTTCCGGCTCGCGCCTGAAGACCTGAGGCATCTGACGGGCGCTCCTGTGGTTGATGTGGTGGAGGCACCATGACGCTGGATCCCCGCACCATCAGCAACCGACGCTGGCGCCGTATCGCCGAGATGGCGCCTCTGGCGGGCGAGGGCCCGCATGTGCCCTCACCCTGCCAGTCGGTCTGCATCATGCATCCGACCACCGGCTGGTGTGAAGGCTGCATGCGCACGCTTGACGAGATCGCCGCCTGGAGCCGCATGGACAACCCCGCCAAACTGGCGGTATGGGCGCAGCTGCCCGAGCGTCTGGCGCAGCGCATTGCACTTGAAAGCGCCGAATGAAAACCATCACCTTTTACCTGGACTTCATCTCACCCTATGCCTGGCTGGCTTTTCACAGCCTGCCGAAAGCGCTGCAGGGCATCAGTCACCGGGTGGTGCACAAGCCGGTGTTGTTTGGCGCCATGCTCAAGCACCACGGGCAGCTGGGTCCCGCAGAGATTCCTGCCAAGCGCGACTGGACCTACAGGCAAGTGCTCTGGCTGGCACACCAGCAAGGCTGTGAACTGAAACTGCCTGCAGCGCACCCCTTCAATCCCTTGGGCTTGCTGCGTTTGTCCTTGGCTTGTGATGCCGGTGGCGAACCCAATCGCTACATCTGCGAGCAGGTGTTCCGCCATGTCTGGTGCGGTGGCGAAGATGCCGCCGATGCCGATCGCCTCGCGGTGTTGACGGACCGGCTGCAACCGGGCCGCGATCCAGCCGGCGCAGCGGTCAAGCAGGACCTGCAGGCCAACACCCAGCAAGCCATCGAGCGCGGGCTGTTCGGTGTGCCCAGCTTTGTGGTCGACGACAAGGTGTTTTGGGGGCAGGACGCCTTGCCCATGCTGCGGGCCTACCTGCTGGGTGATCCGTGGTTTGCGGGCCCGGACTGGCATGCGGTTTCAATGACTTCTGTCGGAGTCCGTCGTCAGACATCCTGATCGGGCGGGGTTCTGAAAGAGAGGCTGCCGGCCTGTTGTTCCCAGTGGTTCACCAGCCAGGCGTACACACCGACGATCAGGAGGTAGACCAGCACGCAGCCCTGTGCGGCCATCCAGAAGTCCACTGGCCATCCCCACAGTGTCCAGCCAGAGCGTGAGGCCAGCACCGGAGCCAGGGTTGCGCTCAGCCACAGCAGCAAACAGGCGAGAGTCAATCGCCGCACTTTGCTTCTGAGACGGGTGTGGTTGTCTGGCATGGATCGAGCTTAGCGCTCTTTTTCTGCAGACGAAGAGGGGGCTGCCGACTAGGGATTTCCCGAGTAAAACCGTCAACTTTCGCGATGTAAAAAAAACCTCGCGGGTTAGTACTTGATTTGTCAGTCTGTGTTGGCGTGCTGTCAGAAGAAGGTCAGAGCTCGCGCCAAGAATCCGCCCCACGTTTCCGTGTCGGAAACCTATTTTGGAGACTGCATCTATGGCATCAACCGCGCCCCGTCCGATGACGGCCGAAGAGAAGAAGGTGATTTTTGCCTCTTCTCTGGGCACCGTCTTTGAGTGGTACGACTTCTATCTGTACGGTTCGCTCGCAGCGATCATCGCCAAGCAATTCTTTGCTGGCCTGGATCCAAGCGCTGCGTTCATTTTTGCCCTGCTGGCTTTCGCGGCTGGCTTCATCGTGCGCCCCTTCGGCGCCCTGGTGTTCGGTCGTCTGGGCGACATGATCGGTCGCAAATACACCTTCCTGGTGACCATCCTGATCATGGGCCTGTCCACGTTCATCGTGGGTATCCTGCCCAACTACGCCAGCATCGGCGTGGCCGCTCCGGTCATCCTGATCGCGCTGCGCATGCTGCAGGGCCTGGCCCTCGGTGGTGAATATGGCGGTGCTGCCACCTACGTGGCCGAACACGCCCCCCACGGCAAGCGCGGCGCCTACACCGCCTGGATTCAGACCACAGCCACGCTGGGTCTGTTCCTGTCGCTGATGGTGATCCTGGGCACCCGTACCGCCATCGGTGAAGCTGCCTTCGCAGACTGGGGCTGGCGTGTGCCGTTCATCGTGTCCATCCTGCTGCTGGCCATCTCGGTCTGGATCCGCATGACGATGAACGAATCGCCTGCCTTCCAGAAGATGAAGTCTGAAGGCAAGACCTCCAAGGCCCCTCTGGCTGAATCCTTCGGCCAGTGGAAAAACCTGAAAATCGTGCTGCTGGCCCTCTTCGGTCTGGTGGCCGGTCAGGCCGTGGTCTGGTACTCGGGTCAGTTCTACGCGCTGTTCTTCCTGACCAGCGTGCTCAAGGTTGATGGCGCCACCGCCAACATCCTGGTGGCTGCATCCCTGGTGATCGGCACGCCCTTTTTCGTGATCTTCGGCTCCCTGTCCGACAAGATCGGCCGCAAGCCGATCATTCTGGCAGGTATGCTGCTGGCCATCGTCACCTACTTCCCGCTGTTCAAGATGCTGACCCAGGCCGCCAACCCTGACCTGGCCAAGGCCCAGCAGACCGTGCCGGTGACGGTGACCGCCTCTGCCGGTGACTGCTCCTTCCAGGGCAACCCGGTGGCTCGCGAAATCGACTTCACCAAGTCCTGTGACATCGCCAAGCGCTACCTGGCCCAGAAGTCGGTGAGCTACAGCAACGCCGTGGCTGCTGAAGTCGGTCCCGCCAAGATCAAGATTGGCGAGAAGGAAATCGTGGCGCCCGTGGCCAAGGTTGAAAACCACAAGTTCACCGCTGACAGCGTGGCTGCCATCGCTGCCTTCAAGAAGGAAGTGGACGCTGCCCTGACCGAAGCCGGCTACCCTGCCAAGGCCGACCCGGCCAAGGTGGACAAGGTCATGATCGTCATCATCCTGTCCATCCTGGTGGTGTACGTGACGATGGTCTATGGCCCGATCGCCGCCATGCTGGTCGAACTCTTCCCGACCCGCATCCGTTACACCTCCATGTCGCTGCCGTATCACATCGGTAACGGCTGGTTTGGTGGCCTGATGCCGACCATTGCCTTCGCCATGGTTGCCCAGAACGGTGACATGTACTACGGCCTGTGGTACCCCATCATCATCGCTGCCGCCACCTTCGTGATCGGTCTGCTGTTTGTCCGCGAAACCAAAGACGTGGACATCTACGCCGGCGACTGATCGCTGTAAGCAACCCGGGGGAACTCGGGTGCTACATTCAAGGCCTTCCCTCCGTGGAGGGCCTTTTTGTTTTTGTACTTCTGGAGATAAGACATGTGGAAATTGGTCGTCGGCTTCATCGTTTTCGCTGCAGCAGCCCTGTACATGATCAGCCAAGGCGGTGACATCGATATGGGTGGTGAAAAGCACGGCATCGAAAGCCATGGCCCGGCGCACGACGCCTCGGCCCCGGCCAGCGCCGCAGCGGCTCCGGCATCTGACGCCAGTGCCGCCAAGTGACACGGCACCATCAGGCCTGAACAGGCCCGGCTCCTGCAAAGGCCACGCATTGCGTGGCCTTTGTTTTGGTGTCTCACGGCGTCATGCAAGGCCCCCTAGAATGTTTGGCCTTAACCTGAAAAGCCCGACATGTCCCAAGGCCAGATCCGCATCCGTGGCGCCCGCCAGCACAACCTCAAGAACCTCGATATCGACATCCGCACCGGTGAACTGACGGTGGTCACCGGCCCGAGCGGCTCGGGCAAGTCGAGCCTGGTGTTCGACACGCTGTATGCCGAAGGCCAGCGGCGCTATGTGGAGACCTTCAGTGCCTACGCCCGCCAGTTCCTGGACCGCATGGACAAGCCCGCGGTCGACAAGGTCGAAGGTGTGCCCCCGGCCATTGCGATCGACCAGACCAATCCGGTGCGCAGCTCGCGATCGACGGTCGGCACGATGACCGAGTTGAACGACCACCTCAAGCTGCTGTTCGCCCGCCTGGGTCAGCTGTTTGACCGCGACACCGCGCAGCCGGTTCGCCACGACAGCCCCGAGACGATTTACACCGAATTGCAGCGCCGTGCCGCCGAGGCGGGCGACCCTCGGCTGTACCTGACTTTTCCGGTCGAGCTGCCTTCCAACACCACGGCCGAGCAGGTCGAACAATGGCTGTCGGCCAGTGGCTTCACCAAGGTGCAGGCCGAACGCGAGGTGGCCACACCCACCGGTCCGCGCAAGGTGCTCGATGTGGTGGCCGACCGTTTCCGCCTGACGAACGCCGAAAAGGCCCGGGTGGTCGAAGCCATCGAGGTGGCACTCAAGCGCGGCAGTGGCCACCTGAATGTGTATGTGGATATGGATCGCGTCGTTCCTCGCGATGACGCAACCAGCAACGTCACAGCGAGCGAAGCGCGGCAGTCCATCTGGCGCTTCTCCACCGGCCTGCATTGCCCCGACAGCGACCTGCGCTACACCGACCCGATCCCGTCGATGTTCTCCTTCAACTCGGCGGTCGGTGCCTGCGAGGCCTGCCGGGGTTTTGGACGTGTGATCGGCGTGGATTACGGGCTGGTGATCCCGAACGACAAGCTGACCTTGCGCGCCGGCGCCATCAAGACGATCCAGACCCCCGCCTGGCAGGAGTGTCAGGATGACCTGATGCGCCATGCCGAGACCGCCGGCATTCCGCGTGATACGCCCTGGGCCAAGCTGACCGAGGCACAGAAGGATTGGGTCATTAAAGGTTCGCCCAACTGGAACGGCAAGTGGAACCAGCAGTGGTACGGCATTGCGCGCTTTTTCGAGTACCTGGAGAGCAAGGCCTACAAGATGCACATCCGGGTGTTGCTGTCCAAGTACCGCAGCTACACCGAG
>CAXRGK010000261.1:0-3209 GCA_964230145.1 Burkholderiaceae bacterium
GGCCAGACGGCCCGGGTCGTCGATGCTGGAAATCGAGGTCAGGATTTCGGGCGGACTTTTCTTGTTGAGTTTGACGTACTGGTCAAACTGCTGCATCACGGCCCGGCGCAGGGCTTCGATTTCGCTGGCATCCACCTGGCCTTGTTCGGCCTGTGGCTCCACCGGCAGCACATTGGCCACAAAGTGGGCTTCGCCATCGGTGATCGACTGGACGCGGGCCCGCTGCTGGCCTTCGACCAGCACCTTCACCGTACCGTCGGGCAGCTTCAGCATCTGCAGGATGGTGGAGACACAGCCGACTTCGAACATGTCCCCCACGTCGGGTTCGTCCTTGGCCGCTGTTTTCTGGGCCACCAGCATGATGCGGCGGTCGCTGGACATGGCCGACTCGAGCGCCTTGATGCTCTTGGGGCGTCCCACAAACAGCGGGATCACCATGTGGGGGAACACCACCACATCGCGCAAGGGCAGCATGGGCAGATCGATCGGGGTAGAAGGCAAAGGTGTGTGTCCGGACATGGTGTTCCCTCGGGTTTCATGGGCACATGGATGCCGTGCCACCGATTTCAACCCGTGGATGCGAAGGGGTATTCATCGGCGGACTTTCTGTGGAGATCTCAGGCCTGTTTGGCCGTTTCGCGGTAAACCAGCAGCGGAGGCTTGTTTTCCTCAATGGTGGATTCATCCACCACCACTTTCTCGACGTTGCTCTGGTTGGGCAAATCGAACATGGTGTCGATCAGGGCCTGTTCCAGGATGGAGCGCAGGCCGCGTGCCCCGGTCTTGCGGGCGATCGCCTTGCGGGCGATCGCATGCAGCGCATTGCCACGCACTTCCAGTTCCACCCCTTCCATGGCCAGCAGCTTGGCGAACTGCTTGACCACGGCGTTCTTGGGCTCGGTCAGGATTTGCACCAGGGCGTCTTCGGTCAATTCGGCCAGCGTCGCCACCACGGGCAAACGCCCCACCAGCTCCGGAATCAGACCATACTTGATCAGATCTTCGGGCTCCACTTCGTTGAACATCTCGGTCAGCGAACGCTGCTTCTTGCTCTTGACTGTCGCGCCAAAACCAATGCCACCGGCTTCAGTGCGGTTTTCGATGACCTTTTCGAGGCCGGCAAAAGCGCCACCGCAGATGAACAGGATGTTGGTCGTATCGATCTGCAGGAAATCCTGGTTGGGGTGCTTGCGCCCGCCCTGCGGGGGTACGCTGGCCATGGTGCCCTCGACCAGCTTGAGCAGGGCCTGCTGCACACCCTCGCCCGACACGTCGCGGGTGATGGACGGGTTGTCGGACTTGCGGGTGATCTTGTCGATCTCGTCGATGTAGACGATGCCACGCTGGGCACGCTCCACATCGTAATTGCAGGTCTGCAGCAGCTTGGCCACGATGTTCTCGACGTCCTCGCCCACGTAGCCGGCCTCGGTCAGCGTGGTGGCATCGGCCATGACGAACGGCACGTCCAGCATGCGGGCCATGGTCTGCGCCAGCAGCGTCTTGCCCGAGCCCGTGGGGCCGATCAGCAGGATGTTGCTCTTGGCCAGCTCGACCTCGTCCTTGGCGGCCGTGTCCTTGTGCTTGAGGCGCTTGTAGTGGTTGTACACCGCCACGGCCAGGCTGCGCTTGGCTTTTTCCTGGCCAATCACGTAATTGTCGAGGTTGGCCTTGAGGTCGGCCGGCGTCGGCAGACCGTCACGCGCGCCTTGTTCAGCGCCTTCCTGGGTGACTTCATCGCGGATGATGTCATTGCACAGATCAATGCATTCGTCGCAAATGAACACCGAAGGGCCGGCAATCAGCTTCTTGACCTCGTGCTGGCTCTTGCCGCAGAAAGAGCAGTACAGGTTTTTTTCGGTGCTGGAGCCTTTTTTGTCGGGCATGAAATGGCCTTGGAATCGGGGGATGCGTCAATGATAACGAAAGAAAAACGGCGCTGACCGGGCCCGGTCAACGCCGTTCGGTGTGAAAACCCGCACTCAGGGGCGCTTGGCAATCACCTGATCAACCAGACCGTAATCCTTGGATTCCTGTGCCGACAGGTAGTAATCACGCTCGGTGTCGTTTTCGATGCGGTCCAGCGGCTGACCGGTGTTCTCTGCCAGGATCTTGTTGAGCTGCTCGCGGGTCTTGATGATCTCGCGGGCAGCGATTTCGATTTCGGTGGCCTGACCACGCGCACCGCCCAATGGCTGGTGGATCATGACCTTGCTGTTGGGCAGCGCGAAACGCTTGCCCTTCGCGCCAGCGGCCAGCAGGAAGGCGCCCATGCTGGCTGCCATGCCGACGCACAGTGTCGACACATCGGGCTTGATGAAGTTCATGGTGTCGTAGATCGCCATGCCGGCACTCACCGAACCTCCGGGCGAATTGATGTAGAGCGAAATGTCCTTTTCCGGGTTTTCGCTTTCCAGAAACAGCAGCTGTGCGATCACGAGGTTGGCCATGTGGTCGTTGACCTCACCGACCAGAAACACCACCCGCTCCTTGAGCAGGCGGGAATAAATGTCGTAGGCGCGTTCGCCGCGGCCCGATGTTTCGATCACCATGGGGACCATGCCCAAGGCTTGTGTTTCCAATGCGCTCATCACAACTCCATCTATGCAGCGGGTTACTTTAACCCGTTTATTGTCCGCCTACAGCAACATGGGGCTTGCTGCGTGAACAACAAGCCCCATGCGCAGAAGGTCACAAAAAGGTCACTGGCCCATCAGTTCTTCGAAAGAGATGGCTTTCTCGGTCACTTTGGCCTTGGACAGCACGAACTCGGCCACATTGCTCTCGATCACCACGGCCTCGACTTCGGCCAGGCGCTGGTTGTCGCCGTAGTACCAGCGGGTCACGTCTTCTGGACGCTCGTAGCTGGCGGCCAGCTCTTCGATGTGGGCACGGATCTGCTCGGGCTTGGCGTGCAGATCGTTGGCTTTCACCACTTCGGCCACCACCAGGCCCAGGCGCACGCGCTGCTCGGCTTGAGGACGGAAGATGTCGTCGGGAATCGGGGCCTTATCGGCGTCCTTGATGCCGCGCTGCTTGAGGTCGGCGCGGGCACCTTCCTTGAGGCGGTCGACTTCGGAGTGCACGATGGACTGGGGCAGCTCCAGCTCGGCCTTGGCCACCAGGGCTTCCATGGCCGCGGCCTTGTTGCGGGCCAGCAGGCGGAACTTGACTTCGCGCTCGAGGTTCTTGCGGATGTCGGCGCGCAGGCC
>CAXRGK010000262.1:0-11231 GCA_964230145.1 Burkholderiaceae bacterium
GCTGGCCTCCAAGGGCGATGACAGCCGCATCAAGATCAGCTGGGACAGCGGCACTTCCCAGTTTGTTTTTGCCAACAAGACCGGCACCACCACCGTCAAGCAAAACGGTTCGAGCAACACCCTGGTGGCCGATCTGAAGACCAAGCAGAACACCGCCTTCACCTACGGCCCCAAACTCGACTTCACCATCAATATCGACGAGATGGGCAGCAACTATGCCATCAGCTATGGCATGCTCAAGAGCGACTCCGACCCGGTCACCCTGGCCAAGAATCTGGAGATTTTTGTCAACAACGAACTGGGCAAGAGCAGCAACGCCGACCCGCGTTATGGTGTGAAGGTCACTTTCGAGGCGGACACCAACAGCTTCAAGTTCGCGTCGGGCACCACCGGTGACAACTCCTCCATCGTGGTGGGTGGCGCCAACGCCAATTCACAGTCCATCCTGGGTCTGCCCAACCCCACTGGCACCACGAAGGAACTGCGCGTCGACCCCAATCTGGACAAAGCCGAGCGCGGCAAGGTCAGCACACCGGCGGTGCTGACAGGCGAAGTCATCACCTCCAACACGACAGGCTCGGTCCGTGTCAGCTCGACCAACAAGGACTTCTTTGTCACGGTGGGCAACATCTCCGGCAACGTCGAGGTGCCCCCGGCCACCTACCCCAGCATGGACAAGTTTGCAGCGGCGCTGCAGGACTCGATCAACTCGCTGGTGGACACCACCACGGGCCGCAAGGTCAGCGGCGTGACGGTAGGCTGGGACAGCACCTCCAAGCGACTGAATTTCAGCACCGGCGAAACCGGTGAAGCGGTTTCGCTGCAAGTGTCGGGTTCACCGGACTGGGGTCTGGCCAACACCGAAATGACCTACGGCGCCACCTCGCAATGGATCGAGCTCAAACAGTTCACCCAGAACGGTGTGCCGCAGTACGTGAAAAACGGCCAGCAGACCGAAGACATGACCGATCTCTCGGGCCAGACCGACTGGTGGCCGGGGGACCTCGACCGTGGCGAGCTCAGCGGTGACCTGACCGGCAAGCCGCTCTCGCCCCTGACCAAGATGCCGTTCGAGACCGCCTTCCTGGCCGGCGGCAAGGGCGCGCTGACGATGTCCATCGACTTCACGCAGTCGACCCAGTATTCCAGCGCGTTTGCGGTGCTGTCGCAGTCGCAGGACGGCGCGCCCGAAGGTGAACTCATGGGTCTGGACATCGGCGTCGATGGCCTGGTCAGCGCCACCTACTCCAACGGCTCCCAGACCTCGCTGGGCAAGATCGTGCTGGCCAACTTCTCCAGCCCGACCGGCCTGCGCCAGGTGGGTGACGCCAGCTACCTGGCCTCGGCCACCTCGGGCTCGGCCAAGATCGGTGAAGCCGGATCGGCGGGTTTCGGTTCGATCCGTGCCGGCGCCACCGAGCGCTCCAACGTGGACCTGACGCAGGAGCTGGTGGATCTGATCACCGCCCAGCGTAACTTCCAGGCCAACGCCAAAGCCATCGAGACCAGTTCGACGATGACCCAGGCCATCGTGAACATCCGCTCGTGAGGCTGAGCCCCAAGGGACACTGAACCATGGACCGCCTGATCTTCACGTCCAACGCCACCATCAACCAGATGGCCAACGCGCGCCAGGTGCTGGTCAACGAACTGGCCAACGCCTCGACCACCGGCTTCAAGAGCAGCTACGACGTGGCCCTCAAGTCGATCAAGGCCGATGGCGCCAACAGCGGTTTCGACACCCGCATCCAGGCGCAAGCCGTCTCGCGCGACATCATCCGCCTGGAGCCCGGCGCCGTCATGGCCACCGGCCGACCGCTCGACGTGGCCCTGGCCGACAAGGCGGTCCTGATGGTGCAGGCCGCCAATGGTGAGCGCGCCTTCACCCGCCGCGGGGACCTCAAGGTCAGCCCGCAGGGACAGCTGGAAACCGGCAATGGCCACCTGGTCATGGGCCAGGGCGGGCCGATCACCATTCCGCCGGGCGTGAACGTGAGCATCAACGCCGACGGCAGCGTCTACGCGCAAGACCCGGCTCAGCCCGGCAACGTGCCACCGGTGCTGATCGACCAGATGGCCATGCGAGACGCTTCGGAAATCCAGCTGCTGCGCCGTGCAGATGGTCTGTATCAGGTGGCGGACAAGGCGCCCGGCAGCGACTTCACCTCGGGGCCCAACCTGCCCACCTTGATTCCCAAGGCCCTGGAGGGCAGCAATGTGAGCGCGATCGAGGCCATGGCCCGGCTGATGGACCACTCGCGCAGTTTCGAAACCCAGATCCGGATCATCAAGGAAACCAAGAACCTGGATGAGTCGAGTTCTTCGCTGATGAAGCTCGGCTGAACAACAAGGAGCAGACCATGGACGCCTCAATGTGGATCGCCAAGACCGGCCTGGACGCGCAGCAAACGCGCATGTCGGTCATTTCCAACAACCTGGCCAACGTCAACACCACCGGCTTCAAACGCGACCGTGCCAACTTCGAGGACATGCTCTACCAGAAGCTGCGGGCCCCGGGCGTGCAGAACTCGACCACCGAGCAATCGCCCACCGGTTTGATGCTGGGCACCGGCGTGCGCATCGTGTCCACCGAGAAAACCCATGCCCAGGGCAGCCTGGTGACGACGAAGAACGCCCTGGACCTGTCGGTGCAAGGTGAAGGCTTTTTCCAGATCGCGATGACCGACGGCACAGTGGCCTACACCCGTGACGGCAGCTTCAAGCTCTCGTCCACCGGGCAGCTGGTCACCTCCAACGGCGCCCTGCTGCAGCCGGCCGTCACCATTCCGGCCAACGTGATGAGCATTGCCATCGGCGCGGACGGCACCGTCTCGGTTGAAACCGCAGCGGGCGGTGGCACCCAGGTGATCGGGCAGATCCAGCTGGCGCGATTTGCCAACCCGGCGGGCTTGCAAGCCACCGGCCAGAACCTGCTCAAGGAAACACCGGCCAGCGGCGCCCCTCAAGTGGGCGTGCCCGGACAGGCTGGCACAGGTCAGCTCATGCAGGGCGCGCTGGAAGCCTCCAACGTGAACGTGGTCGAAGAAATGGTCAACATGATCGAGACGCAACGCGCTTACGAGATCAACTCCAAGGCGATCTCTGCCGTGGACGGCATGCTGCGCTTCCTCAACAACAACATGTGAGGCCCCATGAAACGTCTTCTGATCCGTAGCGGGGCCGTGGTCTTGATGCCCCTCGTGCTGGCGGGCTGCAACAACCTGCCCACCAAACTCTCGCACACACCCGAATTTGCGCCGGTCTATCCCGTGGCCGAGCAAAAAGCGGGCATCCCGACCGGCGCGATCTACAACGGCCGTGGCAGCGACATGTGGTTCGGCAAAGGCCGCTCCTATGCGGTGGGCGACCTGATCACGGTGCTGCTCAACGAATCGACCCAGGCCAACCGCAAGCAAAAGGGCGACTACTCGCGCAAGGACAGCAACGATGTGCTGCCCGCCAAATGGTCTGACAAGGCCGGCGTGAACCTCAACGGCTCCACCATCAAGAGCGAGGGTGAGGGCAGCGCCGACCAGACCGCCAGCCTGACCGGTTCGATCGCGGTCACGGTGGTCGAAGTGCTGGCCAATGGCAACCTGATGGTGCGCGGCGAAAAACAGCTGGCCCTGACCGAAGGCACCGAGGTGATCCAGGTCAGCGGCATCGTCCGGCCCGAAGACGTTTCGCCCAACAACACGCTGCAGTCACGCCGACTGGCCAACGCCCAGATCGCCTACCGCGGCACTGGCGACATGGCCAGCGCCGCCAAGCCAGGCTGGGGCACCAGCCTGCTCTACAAGATCTGGCCCTTCTGAGTCCTGCCATGAAACGCATCCTGTTTGTACTGTTGCTGAGCCTGGGCCTGAACGCCTGGGCCGACCGCATCAAGGACCTGGCCAGTGTGGCTTCTGGCAGAACCAACCAGCTCATCGGTTACGGACTGGTGGTGGGCCTGCAAGGCACGGGCGACGGCACCGACGTCGCCTTCACCGCCAAAACCATCCGGGCCATGCTGTCCCGGTTGGGCGTGGGCATGGACGGCCCGCTCAACGACTTTGAACAGAGCACGGCCGCCAACCGCATTGACGTCAAGAACATCGCCGCGGTGATGGTGACGGCCGAATTGCCGGGCTTTGCCAAGCCAGGGCAGAAGATCGACGTGAATGTCTCGGCGATTGGCAAGGCCAGCAGCCTGCGTGGCGGCACCCTGCTGCTGACCAGCCTGCGCGGCGTTGACGGCGAAGTGTATGGCGTGGCCCAGGGCGCCCTGACGGCCACCGCCGTCGATGCCGGCGGCGCAGGCTCCAAGGTCAGTACCGGCGTGACAACGGCAGCCCGCATCCCCAGCGGTGCCACCGTAGAGAAGCTGGTTGAAAACCCCTATGAGCAAGCCGAGCACATCGTGATGAATGTGCGCGAGGCCGACTTCACCACCACCAACGCCATCGTCACCGCAGTCAACCGCCAGTTTGGCGCTGGCACTGCACGCGCCATCGACCCGATGTCGCTGGCCATCCGGGCGCCTGAAGACCTGACCCAACGGCTGGCTTTCATGAGCCTCATCGAGAACATGCAGGTGCAACCTGGCGAGCCCCCTGCTCGTGTGGTGGTCAACTCGCGCACCGGCACCGTGGTCATCAGCCGCAACGTGCGGGTGACGGCCGCCGCGGTGGCGCACGGCACCATCTCGGTGGCCGTGGCCGTGACCAACGAGGTCTCGCAGCCCGGCCCCTTCAGCCAGGGACAGACCACGCCCGTGCAAAACGCCGAAGTCTCGGTGCAGGAAGCCAAGAACCCGATGTTCCTGTTCCAGCCCGGGGTGGACCTGCGCCAGATCGTGGACGCGGTCAACCAGGTAGGCGCCACGCCTTCCGCCCTGATCGCCATCCTGGAAGCCCTCAAGAGCTCGGGCAGCCTGCGCGCCGAACTGATCGTGATCTGAGGCCACTCATGACATCGCCGTCCTCCACATCGCCGCGCAGCTACCTGGACTTTGAGGGGCTGGCCGGACTGCGCGGCGATGCCGCACGCAGCCCGGACAAGGCGGTGCGTCGCACGGCGGAGCAGTTCGAGGCCTACTTCATCCAGCAGATGATGAAGACCATGCGCGAGAGCGTGGAAAAAAGCGATCTGGTGGACAGCGGCAACATGGACATGTACCAGGACCTGATGGACAAGGAAGTGGCCATGCAGATGGTGCGACGTGGCGGCATGGGCCTGGCGGACATGCTGGAAAAACAGATCCTGCAACAGCAGCAAGCCGCCCTGAGCACCCAGGCCGCGCTCCAGCTGCGTCCGAACGCCACTGAAGCCAGCCCCCTGCCCCTGCAACCGGCTGCGCAGCCCCTGCCCCTTGACCGTGAAGGCGGCAAGTCCCTGCCCCTGCAACGCACCGGCGCCTATGAGCTGCAGCGCCGCAGCGGAGGCCAGCCATGAGTGACCTGCTTTCGATTGGCAGCTCGGGCGTGACCGCCTACCAGCGCGCGCTGGCCACCGTTTCCAACAACATCGCCAACGTCAACACAGAGGGCTACACCCGGCAGGACGTGTCGCTGAACTCCAACGAGCCACGCGAGATCGGGGGCGGCTTCATTGGCACAGGGGCACGCTTTGATCAGGTCCGGCGCCAGTACGACGCTTTTGTCGAATCCAACCTGCGCAACAGCAACAGCGAACTGCAAAGCCAGGAACCTTTGTTGTCGTACGTGAACCGGCTGATCGACGTCATGGGCGACCAGAGCATTGGTCTGACCACGGCCATGAACCTGTTCTTCGAGTCGTCCCGCAACCTGGCCAGCGATCCGGCATCGACCGTGCAACGCAGCATCTTCTTGCGCGATGCCGATGGCCTGGCCGCGAGGTTTCGGCAACTGTCGACCCAATTTGAACTGCTCAACAACGAGACCCAGCAGGCGGTGGAAACCGACATCGGGCAGGTCAACTCGATCACACAGCAGCTGGCGCAACTCAACAAGCAGTTCGCCAAGAAATCCAGCGCCAGCAGCCAGCCCTCCGAACTGCTGGACCAGCGAGACCTGCTGCTGCGCAACCTGTCGGGCCTGATCGCGGTGAAAACCAAATTTGCTGAAAACGGCAGTGTGCTGGTCAGCGTGGGCGATACGCTGGACCAAGGCATCCTGGTCAGGGACAACACCTCGCGCGCCATCAGCGTGCAGGCTTCGGCCACCGACCCCAGCAAGCTGCAATTCCAGATCGACCCTTACGGCAACCCCGAAGGCCTGCCCGCCGTGGGCAGCGGCAAGATCGGCGGCGTCATGACGTTCCGCGAGCAGGTGCTCGCCCCTGCAATCGACGCGCTCGACAACCTCGCCCAGGCCATGGTCACGCAAGTCAACACCATCCACAAGGATGGCGTGGACGCTGAAGGCCTGCTCGGCACCGACCTGTTCGGGTTCAGCGCCGACCAGGCCGGTCAGGCCGGCGGCATGCAGTTGCTGATCCAGGACACCTCGCGGGTGGCCGCTGCGGGCCAGTTCAGGGTGATCGACGACCCGCTCAATCCAGGTACCGCACAGGCTCGGGTGCAGTACGACACGCCGCAATACGCCGGCCCCACGGCCCTGATCGGCGACCTGGCCAACGCCCAGGTGCCCCGATCGGCCACAGTCAAAGTGGGGCTGCCCAGTGCCCAGGGGTTTGCCAGCCTGGGCCTGGTCAAGGCCGGGACCCAGGATTTGGTGCTCACCCTCAACAGCCCCAACGCCACCCAGAACCTGCAAGTGTTCACGCGCGACGGTCGACACCTGCTGGGCAGCGACCTGACGGCCAGTGCCGACGGCAACAAGATCGTCGACCGCATGCTCAAATCCGCCAACGGCATGGAAGAAGGCGCCCAGTACAGCGATGCCATGCTCAATGCGGGCAAGAGCACCACCAACGGCCAGACGGTGGACAGCCGCTACCTGGACATGGACCTGTTCATGGGCGTGAAAGCCTCGGTTCAATACATCCAGCAATTCAACCCCAGCACGGGCGCCCTGCTCGACCCCAAGGCCACGCCCGCCCTGATGCAAGGCCGAGCGGTCAGCGGCAACGGCTGGCTGACGGCCATTGGGCAAAGCGGCAGGTTCACGCTCGATGGCGTCACACTCACACCGCCCAACCCGGCGCTGACCAGCAACGATCCGCAAGGCCTGGCCAACTGGATCAACGGCCAAGGCATCGCCGGTGTCAAGGCCAGCATCGTCAATGGCGGGCTGCAGCTCAGCCGCACAGACACGCTCCAGGACATCCGGCTCGGACTTGGACCCAACGGCACCCCAGCCGACCTGTCAGCGCTGGGTTTTGACACCTCGGTGTATGTGTCGGGCACGGCGCAGGACGACCTGCTGGTGTTCGTGACCGACACCGCGGCCACGGCCACGCTGGACCAGGCCACCGTCACGGCCGAATTCAAGGACATCGACGGTGACATCAAGCAGATGCTGCGCGCACAGTCCTTGCAGGTCACCTTCACGGCCAACAACCGCTATGAAATCCGTGACACCCGCAGCGACACGCTGCTGGCCGAGCGCTTGCTGGACACCCAGGCGGCGCCGGTCATCCACTACAGGGGCCTGACGCTGGAGTTCACCACGCAACCCAGCCAGGGCGACAAATTCCGGATTGACGGCAACCAGGACGGCATTGGCAACAACGAGGCCATGCTCAAGCTGGTGGCCCTGGAGGAGAAAAAGGTCATGCCCGGCGGCCTGACCATGACCGAGGCCTACATTGAGCGCGTCAATCTGGTCGGCAACGTGGCCCGACAGGCCGCGATCTCCAAGCAGGCCCTGACCGTGGTCTATGAACAGGCCCAGGAAGCACGCGACGGCACCTCGGGCGTGAGTCTGGACGAAGAAGCCTCGGCGCTGGTGCGCTTCCAGCAGGCCTACCAGGCCAATGCGAAGGTCATGCAGATCGCCAGCCAGCTGTTCGACGCCATCTTGCAGGTGCGCTGAAGGAGCCCTGAATGAAAATTTCTACCGCCTTCCTGTTTGACCGCGCCACCGAGCGCATGAGCACCATCCAGAACAAGCTCGCCACCACGCAGGCCCAGTTGTCGGTGTCCAAACAGGTGCTCTCGCCCAGTGACGCCCCTGACCAGGCCGCGGCCATCCAGCGGCTCAAGGGCGAAGTGGAACGCCAGAGCAGCCACAGTGCGCTGCTCAAATCGGCACTCAACCGCTACCAGGCCGAAGAAACCGCCCTGTCCTCGGCCAACGACATCCTGATCCGGCTCAAGGAGCTGGGCATCCAGGCCAGCAACGACACGCTGGGACTCGATGACCGCAAAACCATCTCGGTGGAAATGAAAGCCTTGCGCGACCAGTTGCTGAGCCTGGGCAACTCGCGCGACGACAACGGCAACTATCTGTTTTCGGGGACCCGCGTCAAAACCGCCGCATTTTCTGAAAACGACAGCGGTCAAGTGGTCTACAACGGCGACCAGACCCAGACCCGCATTCCAGCCGGCGTGGAACGCACGGTGCAATACACCCGCGCCGGTACCGATGTGTTTCAGCGTGTGGTGCGCACTGACGGCAAGGCGGTGGGGTTTTTTGATGCGCTCGATCAAATGATCGCCGCCGTCGACAGCAGCAAAACGCCTGCCATCCAGCAAGGCAACTCGGACTTGGCACAAATGCACAACGCCCTCAGCCTGTCGCTGGCACAAACCGGATCGGACCAGAAAGTGGTGCAGTCTCAACTGGATGTGCTCGATGAAACCGCGCTGCGCCTCAAGAGCACCCTGTCGGACATCGAAGACCTGGACTACGCCGAAGCCGTGACCCGGATGAACAAGGAAATGATGGCGCTTGAGGCGGCCATGGGCAGCTTCTCGAAGATTTCGGGTCTGTCGCTGTTCGATTACATCCGCAGCTGACTCAAGTTCCTGCAGTCCGTGCCGAGTTAAATCCCGATGGCCACCTCCACCAACATCGTCAACACCTTGGGTGCCGGCTCGGGCATCGACATCAAGACACTGGCCCAGAACCTGGCCGATGCCGAAATTGCGCCCCGCAAAGACGCGATCAACGCCAAGATCAGCAAGACCGAGGCGAAGATCTCTGGCTACGGCTACATCAAGACCGCGCTGGCCGATCTGAAAGCGGCCTTCGCGCAGCTCGACGACGCTTCGGACTTTGCCTCCATCAAGCCCAGCAACACCCAGCCAAGCGCACTGGGGGTAACGACCACGTCCACCGCACAGACTGGCAGCTACAGCATTGAAGTGAGCCAGCTGGCGCGTGCCCAGCGCAGCGCGAGCAACGGCTTTGCCGCACGCGACACTCCGCTCAATGGTGGCAGCGCTTTCACGCTGAGCCTTTCGGTCAACGGCGGTACCGCACAAAACATCACGGTCAGCACCGACACCCCGGCCGGCGTGGTCAGCGCCATCAATGGCGCCAATCTGGGCATCAAAGCCCAGTTGCTGCAAACCGGCGATGCGCTGGCGCCCTACACCATCGTGGTGACGGGAGAGACAGGCGCTTCCAAAAGCTTCAGCCTGACGGCAAGCGGTAACCAGCTGAGTTTTGGGACCGCTTTGCAAACCGCCGCCGATGCGCAGTTCAAGGTCAACGGCCTGAGCATGACCCGCAGCAGCAACCAGGTCAACGACCTGATCGATGGCGTGACGCTGGAGCTCTACACCACCACCAGCGCGCCCACGCGCCTGGACTTCAACCGCGAAACGGCCAGCATCAAGGACAAGATCAAAGGACTGGTGTCGGCCTACAACGATCTGGAAGTCACACTTAAGGAACTCGGGAACGCCAAAAGCACCATCAAAGACGGTGGTGGCTCATTGGTAGGTGACAGCATTTTGCAAAGCATCCGCACTCAGGTGCGCGCCTACCTCACCAACACTTCGTCCACCCCGGGCAGCACCATCACGGCCGCACGCGATGCCGGACTGAGCTTTGACCGCAACGGCCAGCTCACCTTGGATGAAGCCAAGCTGGACAAAGCGCTGCAGAACAACTTCGATGAAGTGGTCAAAACCTTCAGCGCGGGAACCAACAGCAAGAGCATCTACAGCACTGCGCCGTCGGGCATCGCCGGAGACGCCGTCATCAAGCTCGATCAGATGCTGAGATCCTCTGGCCTGATCGCCAACCAGACCGACAGCGCCAACAAGAAAATCGACACTTACAAGGCCGATCTGACCAAGCTGGACGAACGCCTGAGCCGGATTTTGGAACGCTACACCAGGCAATTCAGCGTCATGGAATCCATCGTCGGCAGCAACAACAGCCTCAAGACCAGCCTCAAGAGCAGCTTTGACGGCATGATGGCCAGTTACACCAACAAATGATTTTCCATATACGCCTGAATACTTAGGCATGACGCGGCAAAGATTTGCCGCTTTTTCTTGCTCACTCCCTCAAGTTGACACACTTGAGGCCGATACCTTTCCGACAGCCCCCGTTTGACGTTCTGGCACAGGACGCGCGGGATGGTTTTAACCAGCAGGCCCACGAAAAGGACACACCATGAGCACCGAGATCACCAACGCGCTCGCCTCGCGCATGTCGCAGGGCGCAGACCGTGCCATGCCCACTGCAGCACAGCATGTCAAAGCCGCTGTGCCTGCGACAGATGTCAAAGTGCCACCAAAGGCCGAGATCCGTTACGACCCTGCAGAGATGCGCCGCAATCTGGAAGAAGCTGTTCAACGGCTGAACGAACAGATGAAGCAAAACGCCCGCAACCTCAACTTCAGCATTGACGAGTTGGCCAACCGCACGGTCATCACCGTCAAGAGCACCGAGACCGGCGAAGTGATTCGCCAGATCCCCAATGAAACGGTGCTCAAGGTGGCACACAACATCGAGCAACTCAAAGGCATGCTTCACAACGCGACCACCTGATCCAAAATATTTTTCGGACCCCTCTAAAGATCCATCGCAACACGTCGATTCATTCACCAACCGGAAATCACAAACGACTTTCTGTGAACAGGCAGGTCCTACTCCCTTCTGGTTCCTGCCGACCTTTTGAAACACCTCTTCAAGGAGTAAGACCATGTCCTCTGTGATCAATACCAACGTCAAGTCACTTGTGGCTCAAAACGCCATGAACGTAAACAGCCGTTCGCTGTCTTCAGCTATGGAACAGCTGTCATCAGGCAAGCGCATCAACAGCGCCAAGGACGATGCCGCCGGTCTGGCCATCAGCAACAAGATGACCGCCCAGATTCGCGGTCTGGACCAGGCTGTGCGCAA
>CAXRGK010000263.1:0-11608 GCA_964230145.1 Burkholderiaceae bacterium
GGCGAGCTTCATTGCGCACATTCGGGGCAGCCACTCTGGCATCATGGGGTTGCCGCTGTTTGAAACCGCCGCCTTGCTGCGGGACTTCGGCTTCAAGGTTTGACCCCATGCAACAGGACATTCTCATCAATTGGGCGCCCCAGGAAACGCGGGTCGCCGTGATTGAATCGGGCGCCGTGCAGGAACTGCACGTCGAACGCACCCTCGAACGCGGTCTGGTAGGCAACATCTACCTTGGAAAAGTGGCACGGGTCTTGCCAGGCATGCAGTCGGCTTTCATCGACATCGGTCTGGAGCGTGCGGCTTTTCTGCATGTGGCCGATGTGTGGCAACGTCAACCCGAAGGAGAGCCGCCGGCTCAGGCCAGAACCGGGCAGCCGCTGGTGCCGATTGAAAAACAGGTGTTTGAGGGCCAGGCCTTGATGGTGCAGGTCATCAAGGACCCGATCGGCACGAAAGGCGCCCGCCTGTCCACCCAGATCAGCATCGCCGGCCGGCATCTGGTTTTTTTGCCGCAGGACGACCACATCGGGGTGTCGCAGAAGATTCCATCCGAGCAGCGCGATGCCTTGCGCAGCCGTGTCCAGGCGCTGGTGGGCGAGGCGGGCGGAGGCTTCATCCTGCGCACCAACGCCGAGGATTCGAGCGACCAGGAGCTGCAGGACGATATCGCCTACCTGCGCAAGACCTGGGCGCGGATCAAGGACGCCTCGACGCGCCTGCCCCCAAAATCGTTGTTACATGAAGACCTGACGTTGCTGCAGCGTGTCTTGCGCGACTTGGTGGGCGAGGCCACGCAGAGCATCCGGATTGATTCGCGTGAACAGTTTGACAAGCTGCTGGCCTTCGGCAAGGAATTCATGCCCAAGGCGGCAGAGCGTTTACAGCACTACAAAGGTGAGCGCCCGATTTTTGATCTCTACAGCATCGACGAGGAAATTGCCCGTGCGCTGGGGCGTCGCGTCGACCTCAAATCGGGCGGTTATCTGATCATCGATCAAACCGAGGCCTTGACCACCGTGGATGTCAATACGGGTGGCTATGTCGGGGCCCGCAACTTCGAAGAAACCATCTTCAAGACCAATCTGGAGGCGGCCCAGGCCATCGCGCGGCAACTGCGTTTGCGCAATCTGGGCGGCATCATCATTGTGGACTTCATCGACATGAGCCGTTCCGATCACCAGGAAGCGGTACTCGCTGAGTTGCGCAAACAATTGGCGCGTGACCGGGTCAAGACACAGGCCGGTGGCTTTTCGTCTCTCGGCCTGCTGGAGATGACGCGCAAGCGCACGCGCGAATCCCTGGCGCACATGCTGTGCGAGCCATGTCCCAGCTGCCAGGGCAAAGGCATTGTGAAGACGCCTCGAACGGTGGTCTACGACATCCTTCGCGAAATCCTCAGGGAAGCGCGTCAGTTCAATCCGCGGGAGTTTCGAGTGCTGGCCGCGCCTGCCGTGATTGACCTGATGCTGGATGAAGAAAGTCCCCATCTGGCCGGTTTGTCGGATTTCATTGCCAAGCCGATTTCGTTGCAAGCCGAGGGCAGCATGGGGCCCGAGCAGTACGACGTGGTTCTGTTGTGAGGACCGAGCCGGTCAGGATCGTTCCTGGGCGCTGAATTCACCGCGTTGATGCAGCCGGGCATAGGCGCCACCTGCACTGAGCAGCTCAGCGGGTTTGCCTTGTTCGACAATGCGGCCGCGCTCCATCACCACGACGCGGTCGGCGTGTTCGATGGTGGACAGGCGATGCGCCACGATCAGGGTGGTGCGACCTTTCATGAGTCGCTGCAAGGCTTCCTGTACCAGACGCTCTGATTCGTTGTCCAGGGCCGAGGTGGCTTCATCCAGAATCAGCAGGGGCGCATCCTTGTACAAAGCCCTGGCAATCGCCAGGCGCTGTCGCTGCCCCCCAGAGAGCTGGTTGGCGTTGTGTCCAATCAGGCTGTCCATGCCTGCGGGCAAGTGCTGCACATGCGACCAGAGGTTGGCCGCTTCCAGACAGGCTTGAACACGCGCGGGATCAACAGTCTGACCCAGCGCCACATTGGCGGCCACGCTGTCGTTGAGCATGACCACATCCTGGCTGACCATTGCAATCTGCGCGCGCAAATCGCTCAGCGACCAGTCCGGCAGTGCCACCCCATCCAGCAAAACCTGCCCAGAGCTGGGTTCGACGAATCGGGGCAAGGTCTGCACCAGCGTGGTCTTGCCCGCGCCAGAGCTGCCGACGAGCGCCACCACCTCACCGGGGTGCACCGAAAGGTTCAGGTGGTCGAGTGCCGGGGCTGCGTCCGGTTTGAACTGCACGGTGGTGGCTTGCCACTCGATTTGGCCAAGGGCGCGTTGTGATCGATATTGGCCGCTGGTTTCTGGTGGTGTCTCGGTCAGCAGATCCAGGCCCCGCTCAAGGCTCGCCAGTCCCCGCGTGATCGGGTTGACCACATCGGCCAATTTGCGCACCGGCGAGATGAGCATGAGCATGGCCGTGATGAAAGCCACGAAACTCCCCACAGTGGCTCCCTGGGCACCACCTCTTGACTGGGCCAGTGCCAGCACCACCACCAGCGACAGTCCGACACCCGCCGTCAGCTGTGTCAGCGGTGTCATCGCCGCGGAGGCGACGGTGGACTTCAGGGCCAGGCGGCGCAGGCGTTCGCCCAGTTGGGCGAAGCGGCTCATCTGGGCGTCTTGTGCCGCATGCAGACGGATCATGCGATGGGCCAGTACGTTTTCCTCAACCACATAGGCCAGATCGTCGGTGGCCAGCTGGCTTTCCCGGCTCAGCCGGTACAGCCGGCTAGAGAGCTTTTTCATGATCCAACCCAAGGCAGGCACCACGGTCAAAACGAGCAGTGTGAGTTGCCAGTTCAGCCAGAACAGGTAACCCAGGAGGGCGACCAGGGTCAATCCATCGCGCAGGACCTCAGTGAATGCCCCGATCAGCTGTTGTGCACCGCTTTGCACTTCATAAACGAGTGCGTTGGACAGACTGCTGGCCGACTGACTGTGAAACAGCGACAAATCCGCCCGGCTCAAACGGGCGAACTGCGCCTCTCTCAGGCGCTGGACTCCGTCATTGGCAATCCGTGTCAGTGCATATTGGCCGATGAAGTGCGCCGTGCCCCGTAGGGCAAAAAGCCCCACCACGGCGACCGGGATCATCCACAGTGGAAAGCCGCCTGGGGCAAAGCCCTTGTCGAGCAGGGGCTTGAACAAGGCAGGGATGAGGGGTTCGGTCAGCGCCGCGCCTGTGCTGGCCAGCAGGGCCAGCACCGCGTAGCGCCAGGACGGACTGAAATACGGCAGGATGCGCTGCAGGCGGGGCCAAAGGGGGGAAGAGGGCGCGTCGGTCACAGGCAGCGGCTATGAAGGGTCGGGAAGGGCATTGTAAGCAAGCCCCGGTTCCGCGATATCAGCCCCTGCCGATGCCAGGCAGTCCGGAAACCTGATGAAACGAATTTCCCTCTTGGCGGCTGCACCGGCACTGCCGCAAGCCCGGTTTGGCGGTGTACGATCAGGGGTTGTTGTCAAAAGCTGATTTCAGAGCCTAAACCGTGCACATGTTCCGATTCGTGATCGCTTGCCTGCTGATGCTGACAGGTCCCGTGATGGCGCAGTTTCGTGTCGAAGTCACAGGGGTCGGCATGACCCAGATGCCCATTGCAGTGGCACCCTTCAAGGGCGAAAACGCCAGTCCCCAGAAATTGGCGGCCATTGTCCAGGCAGATCTGGAACGCAGCGGCCAATTCAAGGGCATTGACACGGCGGGTGTGGCGGTCGATGAACTGAGTCGACCTGACTGGTCTGCCTGGCGCCAGCGCAGTGCAGACGCACTGGTTGGCGGCAGCATGACGCGTCTGGCCGATGGGCGCTATGACATCCGTGCTCGCCTGTGGGATGTGGTCAAGGGCCTCGACAAGGCAGAATTTCGGGACACCGTTCCCGCAGCGGATCTGCGCCAGTCGGCTCACCGTCTGGCCGATTGGGTCTACCAGCAACTCACCGGTACCCCTGGCGCCTTTGCCACACGCATCGCCTACGTGACCAAGGCCGCTGGACGCTACACACTCTGGGTCGCGGACTCTGATGGTGAAGGCGCTCAGGCTGCCTTGGCCAGCCCGGAACCCATCATTTCTCCCTCCTGGTCTCCGAATGGCCAGCAGTTGGCCTATGTGTCTTTCGAGAGCCGCAAACCGGTGATCTATGTCCATGAAATCGCCACTGGCCGTCGCCGTGTTCTGGCCAATTTCCGGGGGTCCAACAGTGCGCCGGCCTGGGCACCCGATGGGCGCAGCCTGATTGCAACACTCAGTCGCGATGGTGGCTCGCAGCTGTTCAGGATCGACGTGGCTTCCGGAGAGGCGCGCCGCCTGACCACTTCGGTCGGCATTGATACCGAACCGGCCTTTTCTGCAGACGGTACGGCCCTGTACTTTGTCAGCGACCGCGGTGGCAGCCCCCAGATTTACCGCATGCCCGCACAAGGGGGCCCTGCCGAACGTGTCACGTTCAATGGCAGCTACAACATTTCCCCGTCACCCAGCCCCGACGGCCGCTGGCTGGCCTATGTGAGCCGCATCGGTGGGCAGTTCAAGCTGCACGTGATGGACATTGCTTCCGGGCAGAGCAGTCCGATCACCGACACAGCAGCTGACGAGAAGCCAAGCTTTGCTCCCAACAGCCGCCTGATCGTCTACGCCACGGTGGCCCAGGGACGCGAAGCGTTGATGACCAGCACCGTCGATGGCCGCATCAAGGCCCGTCTGGCCGGGCAGGGCGGAGACATCCGTGAGCCCGACTGGGGTCCGGTCCGGCCCTAAAGTTTTTATTCCTCATTTTTCTGGAGAACACCATGCGCAAAACCCTTTTCGTGACCGCCCTGCTGGCCGCATTGCTGGCCGGCTGCTCTTCTGGCGTCAAGCTCAACGACGTGCCGGTGGAAGACAAGAGCGCCTCCACATCCGGCGTCGGCAGCGGGCAGAACAATGCCAGCGGCGTGGCCAATGTGGTGACCGACAAGGCCGGCAGCGGCGTGGGCCCAGCTGGTGTTGCCCATGTGGTGTTTTTCGACTACGACAGCTTCGTCGTCAAGGCCGAAGCCCGTCCGGTGATTGAAAGCCATGCCCGATTCCTGCAGGCCAACAAGCAACGCAAGGCCATGCTCGAAGGTCACACCGACGAACGCGGTGGCCGTGAATACAACCTGGCCCTGGGCCAGAAGCGCGCAGAGGCCGTGCAACGTGCCCTGGTGCTGCTGGGGGTGCCGGACAGCCAGATCGAGGCTGTGAGCTACGGCAAGGAAAAGCCGGCCGCACAGGGTGCTGACGAAGCGGCCTGGGCCAAGAACCGTCGCGTTGAATTCAAATACTGAGCCCCATGATGCGTCTCGAATTCAAGCGCCATGGCGTGGCTGGTGTGCTGGCCTTGCTCCTGTTGGGCACGGGGACGGCTCAGGCCGCGCTGTTTGAAGACGACGAGGCGCGTCGTGCCATTCTGGACCTGCGCCAACGCCTGGAAGCGACCAACAATGCACTCAAGGCGCAGGCTGATGACAGCGCGCAACTGCGTCGCATCCTGGTCGAACTGCAGGCGCAAATCGACAACATGCAGGCCGAACTCAACAAGTCCCGTGGTGCCCAGGAGCAGTTGACACGCGATTTGTCCGACATGCAGCTGCGCCAGCGCGATGCACAGACGGGTCTCGATGAGCGCCTTCGCAAGTTTGAGCCCGCCACCATCAGCCTCGACGGCCGGGAGTTCCAGGTCGATCCCGTTGAGAAGCGGGACTACGACGCCGCGATGGAGATTTTCCGCAAAGGTGACTTTGCAGCTGCACAGGTCAGCCTGCAGCGTTTTGTGCAACGCTATCCGCAAACGGGTTACATGCCCTCTGCGCTGTTCTGGCTGGGCAATGCATCCTATGCCGTCAAGGACTACAAAGGTTCTTTGGCCCAATTTCGACAGATGCTGAACCTCTCGCCTTCGCATGGCCGCGCTCCTGAGGCGCTGCTGGCGATTTCCAACGTGCAGATCGAACTCAAGGACTCCAAGGCCGCACGCAAGACCCTGGAAGATCTGATCAAGGCGTATCCCCAATCGGATGCGGCGCAGGCCGCGCGGGACCGCCTGCCCAAGCTGCGCTGATGCGCATGGACGAGATTTCGCTGACGCAATTGCAGGCGCTCGAGAGCCTGGTGCTCTGGTCCGCACTGGCTTTGGCGATTGTGCTGGGCTGGGTTGTTCAGCGCACGCATTTCTGCACCATGGGCGCGCTGAGCGATGTGTTGCTCATGCGCGATGCCACGCGTCTGCGCCAGTGGGCGCTGGCGCTTGCCGTGGCCATGCTGGGCTTGGCTGCGATGAGTGCCTTGGGCTGGCTGTCTCCCATGAATTCGATCTATGCTGCAGCGCGTTTTCCGTGGCTGTCTTTTGCCTCTGGAGGCTTCCTGTTTGGTATCGGCATGGTGCTGGCCTCGGGTTGTCCCACCAAGAACCTGGTCCGCCTGGGCGGCGGCAGCCTCAAAGCTCTGGTGGTCTTGCTGGTCATGGGACTGAGCGCGCAGGCCACCATGCGTGGCGCTCCAGGCCTCTGGCGCGTGCGTTTCCTGGATCCGATGACCGCCGGCATGGATTCTGGCCCCTTCATTGGGCAGTGGTTGTCATCCGTCTGGGGCCTTTCGCCTGCGCAAGGCTTGCTGGCGGCTTCCATGCTCTTTGCCTTGCCTTTGCTGGGCTGGGTGTTTCGTGGCCGGGGTTTTGCTCAATCGACCAATCTGCTGGCTGGCTTGGGCATTGGCCTGATTCTGCTGGCCGCATGGTGGGTCAGTGGGGTGCTGGCGTTCGTACCCGAGCACCCTGAGACACTGGAGCCGCTCTTTGTCGGTACCGCCAGTGGTCGCATGGAGGGGCTCAGCTTCACTGGCCCCGTCGCCCAGTGGCTGGATGCCTTTGTGTACCTCGCCGACGGACGCAAGCGCATCACATTCGGCATGGTCCTGGTGCCTGGTGTGGTGATGGGCGCTGCACTGGGCGCATGGCGAGGCGGAGAGTTCCGCTGGGAAGGTTTTACCCGGACATCCGATCTGGCGCGCCACCTGATCGGTGCAGTCCTGATGGGCGTGGGAGGTGTCAGTGCCATGGGCTGTACCTTCGGGCAGGGCTTGACCGGTCTTTCGACGCTCAGCTGGGGCAGTTTGCTAGCCGTGGCAGCCATTGTGGCGGGTGCACTGCTGGCTTTGCACGTTCAATGGTGGCTGGCGCAGCGCGATGGCTGAAATCCACCTCGACCCCGCTGCATCTGTTGATGCGGATGAAGCCCGACGCTTTGGTGGGCTTGAGCGCCTGTACGGTGTTTCCGCGGCTCAAAGCCTGCGCCGTGCCCATGTCGCGGTGGTCGGCATTGGTGGCGTCGGTTCCTGGGCGGCTGAAGCATTGGCCCGCAGTGGCATTGCTCGACTGACCTTGATCGACATGGACCACATCGCCGAATCCAACATCAACCGCCAGATCCATGCACTGAGCAGCACGCTGGGTCAGTCCAAAATCGAAGCCATGGGTGAGCGCATTGCACAAATCCATCCGGGCTGTCAGGTGCACCTGATTGACGATTTTGTCTCCCCCGAAAACTGGCCGGGTTTGTTGCAAGAGCGCCCAGACGCCTTGATCGATGCCTGCGATCAGGTCAAAGCCAAGCAGGCCATGGCCCTGTGGGCCTTGCGCGAAAAAATGCCTTTTGTCTGTGTGGGCGCGGCAGGCGGCAAACGTCTGGCGCATCAGGTTGAGGTAGACGATCTGGCCCAGGTCACGCACGACCCTTTGCTGGCCCAGCTTCGCTATCGCTTGCGCAAACACAACGGGGCACCCAAACAGGGCAAGCGCATGGGCGTGCGTTGTGTGTTCAGCCGTGAGGCGGTGGTCGGGCCGGATGCTTCGTGCGCCCTCGATGGCGACGGCAGCCTCAATTGCCACGGCTATGGATCGCTGGTTGGGGTGACCGCCACGTTTGGCATGTGTGCTGCCACAGAAGCAATGAATATGTTGGTCAAGACCCGGAAAGCCTGAAAAATCACGCTATAATTCAAGGCTCAGCAGCAATGCTGAGAAGAGTGGGACGTTAGCTCAGTTGGTAGAGCAGCGGACTTTTAATCCGTTGGTCGCAGGTTCGAATCCTGCACGTCCTACCACTTCAAGGTCGCCCAAAAAATCTTTGTTTTGCGGGTGATTTTTTTTGTCCTCAGAGCTTTCTGAAGACCGTGTGGGACGTTAGCTCAGTTGGTAGAGCAGCGGACTTTTAATCCGTTGGTCGCAGGTTCGAATCCTGCACGTCCTACCACCCATTGCAAAAGCCCGGTGAGTTGCCTCACCGGGCTTTTTGTTTGCCTGTGGTTCAGGCTTGGGTCTGCAAGTCCTGCAACTTTTCTGACAGCCACATCCAGCGTTCTTCCAGAGCCGCCATTTCGTCGCTCAGGGCTTTGAGGCGCCGACCCGCTTCGGCGATCTCGGTGGATGGCAAGGGCCCGCTCAGCTGCATTTCCAGATCGCTTTTTTCCTGTTCGATCACGGCCATCCGCTGTTCGTTCTGTTCCAGCTCCTTTTTGAACGGTCGGAGTTGCGTTGCCAGTTGCTGGCGGCGTTGGGCTTCCAGCTTGCGCTGTTCGGCAGCACTGAGTGTCGGGGTTGTCTCCAACTCTGAGGCCTTGATCGCTGGTGACTCTTTCTCTGGCTGCGGCTGCATTGGGGCCGCACTGGATGCCCCCTTGGCTTCTTCGCGCAGACGCTTCGACTCCTCCAGCAGGTAACGCTGGTAATCGTCCAGGTCGCCGTCAAACGGCTCTACTTTGCCCCGGCCCACCATCCAGAACTCGTCGCACACGGCACGCAGCAAGGCGCGGTCGTGACTGACCAGCATCACCGTGCCTTCGAATTCGTTAAGTGCCATCGACAGCGCTTCACGCGTGGCCAGATCCAGGTGGTTGGTCGGCTCGTCCAGCAGCAGCAGGTTGGGGCGCTGCCACACGATCATGGCCAGTACCAAGCGCGCTTTTTCGCCGCCGCTCATGGTGCCCACCGCCTGCTTGACCATGTCACCCGAGAAATTGAAGGTGCCCAGGTAATTGCGCAGGTCTTGTTCGCGGCTGGGTTCGCCGCTTTGCGGCCCCAGCTCCTTGGCCAGACGGACCATGTGCTCGAGCGGGTTGTCCTGCGGGTGCAGCACATCGAGTTCCTGCTGGGCGAAGTAGCCGATGTTCAGACCCTTGCCCTCGGTCAGAGTGCCGGCCAGCAGGGGCATGGTGCGGGCAATCGTCTTGACCAGTGTCGATTTGCCCTGGCCGTTGGCGCCCAGAATGCCGATGCGCTGGCCTGCCAGCACCGATTTGCTCACGCCCTGCACGATGCTTTTGGGTGTGCCATCGACCATGTAACCAAAACTTGCCTCGCTGATGGCCAGCATCGGGTTGGGCAGGTTGTTGGGCTCCTTGAAGTCGAAGGTGAATTCGGCCTCGGCCAGCAATGGCGCCACCTTTTCCATGCGCTCCAGGGCCTTGACCCGGCTTTGTGCCTGCTTGGCCTTGCTGGCCTTGGCCTTGAAGCGGGTGATGAACTTCTGCAGATGGGCGATCTTTTCCTGCTGCTTGGCAAAGGCGGCCTGTTGCAGCTCCATCTGTTGGGCGCGCAGGGTTTCAAACGCGCTGTAGTTGCCGCCGTAGCGCGTGAGCTTGGCGTGCTCGATGTGCAGGGTGACGTTGGTCACCGCGTCCAGAAATTCGCGGTCGTGGCTGATCACGATCATGGTGCCGCTGTAGCGCTGCAGCCAGGCTTCCAGCCAGACCAGGGCGTCCAGGTCCAGGTGGTTGGTGGGTTCGTCCAGCAGCAGAATGTCTGACGGGCACATCAGCGCCCGGGCCAGCTGCAGGCGCATGCGCCAGCCGCCCGAGAAGCTGTTGACAGGCTTGCTGAGCTCATCCACCCGAAATCCCAGGCCAAGGATCAGGGCCTCAGCGCGGGGCAGGGCGTCGTGGTCACCCGCGTCATGCAGGTCGGTGTAGATGTGGGCCATTTCCATGCCGTCGCCGCTGGCTTCGGCAGTGGCCAGGCGTTGACGCAATTCGGCCAGGCGGGTGTCGCCCTCCAGCACGAATTCACGGGCACTCTGCTCGGTTTCGGGCATGTTCTGCGCCACCTGGGCCATGCGCCAGGCTTTGGGCATGTCAAAGTCACCGCCGTCTTCGTGCAGCGTGCCGTTGAGCAGCGCGAACAGGGTGGACTTACCAGCGCCGTTGCGCCCGATCAGGCCGACTTTTTCGCCTGGATTGAGCGTGACCGAAGCTTGGTCCAGCAGGACCTTGGTGCCACGGCGAAGGGTGACGTTTTTGAGTGCGATCATCGAAATTCTTGTTGATTCTTTTTGTGGGAGCGCGCCCCTGCGCGCGAAAAGAGTCGCTCCAGAGGAGCATGTTGTTCGGCCGCGGGGGCGACCTCCTACAGGGTCAGCAGCGCATCGCGGGTGACCAGCAGCACCTGGTCGTCGCCTGCGCTGGTGTCCAGCCAGGCGACTTCGAGTTCAGGGAAGGCGGCGATGAAGTGTTTGGCCTCGTTGCCAATCTCCAGCACCAGCACCGCGTCGGGGCTCATGCGCGGGGGGGCATCTCTGAAAAGCTGGCGCACAAAGTCCATGCCATCCTCACCGCCGGCCAGCGCCAGTTCAGGCTCGGCGCGGTACTCGGCCGGCAACGCGTCCATGCTGGCCTGACACACATAGGGGGGATTGCACAGGATCAGATCGAACGGACCGGGCAGCTGGGCCAAGCCATCGCTTTCGACCAGCGTGACGCGGTCCTGAAGACCGTGCTGGTTCACATTGATGCGGGCCACAGCCAGCGCATCCGGCGAAATGTCGGCGCCCGTGACCTGCACCTCAGGCCAGGCCAGCGCCGCCAGCACAGCCAGACTGCCGTTGCCGGTGCACAGGTCCAGCACGCGGATGGTCTGGTCGGACAACCAGGCGTCGATGGTGCCATCGGCCAGGACTTCGGCGATCAGGCTGCGCGGCACGATGGCGCGCTCGTCCACATAAAAGGGCACGCCCTGCAGCCAGGCTTCGCGGGTCAGGTAGGCGGCCGGTTTGCGGGTGCGGATGCGCTCGTCGATCAGGGACTGCACCTGCGCCTGCTGTTCAGGCGCCACCGGACGCTCGTCGATCTCGGTGTCCAGCGGCAAGCCCAGACGCCAGAGCACCAGCCAGGCGGCTTCGTCGTGTGCATTGAGGGTGCCGTGGCCGAAGGACACGCCCGCGTCCTGCAGCCGCTGTGCGCAGGCATTCACCAGGTCCAGCAGCGTCATGCGGCCAGCCCGGCGTTGAGGTTGTCGAGGGTGCGGCGGTAGATGGCCTTGAGCGGGGCGATGTCGGCCAGGGCCACATGCTCGTCCACCTTGTGGATGGTGGCATTGGGCGGGCCGAACTCGACGACTTGCGGGCAGATCTGCGCGATGAAGCGGCCGTCGCTGGTGCCGCCGGTGGTCGACAGCTCGGTGGTCAGACCGGTCTCGTCCGTGATCGCTTTCTGGATCGCCCCGACCAGTGTGCCGGGCGTGGTCAGGAAGGGCAG
>CAXRGK010000264.1:0-4292 GCA_964230145.1 Burkholderiaceae bacterium
GTAGCCGGGGCGACAATTTCTGCGTACCCGCAGCATGCGGAGCCCCGGCTACCGCCCACCGCGCTGCCGGAACAGAAGCACAAACGAAAAAACCGCCCGAGGGCGGTTTTGGTGTTTCGCTGACAGCGCACCCGTTTCAAACGGCGGCAGGGCCTGAGCCCTGCCGGGCTGTTGATCTTGTGGAGCGGATCAGGCTGCGAGGGCCAGGGCCTTGACCTTGGCGCTCAGGCGGCTCTTGTCGCGAGCGGCCTTGTTCTTGTGGAAGATGCCCTTGTCGGCAATGGTGTCCACCACAGCTTGCATCTTGCCAAACAGCTCGGCAGCTTTGGTTTTGTCGCCAGCGGCAACAGCCTTCTCGACGTTCTTGACGGCGGTGCGGTATTTGGAACGCAGCGAAGAGTTCGCAGCGTTGAGTTTGACGTCCTGACGGGCGCGTTTGCGACCAGAGGCCAGGCGGGGGTTCTTTTTCTTCGGCTTTCCAGATGCCATTTTGAGTATCCTTTGATGTCTGAGGATGATGTCAGCGAACCCGGCATTCTAGCAGAACCTTGAAAACCGGTCGGCCAAGCCCGTCCGGCGCGCGCAGCAGGCCGCTACACTGCAGGGGTGAGCCTGCTTCGATCTGCTTCTGTCGTCTCCCTCTTCACCCTGGCCTCGCGGGTCACTGGTCTGGCGAGGGAGCTCCTGATTGCTGCCCTGTTCGGGGCGAGCGCCCTGACCGACGCCTTCAATGTGGCGTTCCGCATTCCCAACCTGTTTCGCCGCCTCTTTGCCGAAGGGGCTTTCAGCCAGGCTTTTGTACCTGTGCTGGCGGCCACCCGGGCCGAGCATGGCGATGAAGCCACCAAAACGGCCATCGACAGCGTGGCCACAGTGCTGGCCTGGGTGCTGCTCGCGTTTTCTGTGCTGGGGGTGTTGCTGGCACCGGCGCTCGTCTGGCTGCTGGCCAGTGGTCTGCGCCAGGGCCCCGGTTTTGATGCCGCCGTCCAGATGACCCGCTGGATGTTTCCCTACATCGGTTTCATGTCACTGGTCGCGCTGTCAGCGGGCATCCTCAACACCTGGAAGCGTTTTGCCGTCCCGGCAGCCACGCCGGTGTTGCTCAATGTGTCGGTGATCCTGGCCGCCTGGCTGGGGGCGCCCTGGCTGGCGCAACGGGGGGTCGAAGCCATCTATGCCTTGCCCGCCGGGGTCATGCTCGGCGGTGTGTTGCAGCTGGGTGTGCAGATTCCCGCCTTGCGTCGTCTGGGCCTGTTGCCGCGTCTGGGCCTGTCTGTCCTGACCCTTCGCACCGCCTGGGGCAACGAGGCCACCCGCCGCATCCTCCGGCTCATGGCACCCGCGCTGCTGGGTGTAGGGGTGGCCCAGATTTCCTTGCTCATCAACACCCAGATTGCCTCGCATTTGGCGGCAGGCAGTGTGAGCTGGCTCAGCTACGCAGACCGCCTGATGGAGTTCCCCACCGCCATGCTGGGGGTGGCCTTGGGGGTGGTGCTCATGCCGCAGCTGGCGGCGGCCAAAGCCACAGGCAACGCAGACCGCTACGCCGAGATGCTGGACTGGGGCCTGCGCCTGGTCGTGCTGCTGGCGCTGCCCTGCGCCGCCGCGCTGCTCGTCTTTGCCCAGCCGCTGGTGGCGGTGCTCTACCACTATGGCGCCTTCACCGACCGGGATGTGCAGCAGACCACGCTCTCGCTCACCGGCTATGGGGTGGGCTTGCTGGGTCTGGTGGCCATCAAGGTGCTGGCGCCGGGCTATTACGCCAGCCAGGACATCCGCACGCCCGTGAAGATTGCCGTGGTGGTGCTGGTGATCACGCAGCTGTTCAATCTGGTGTTTGTGCCCTGGCTGCAGCACGCTGGGCTGGCCCTGTCGATTGGCCTGGGGGCCACGGTCAATGCCCTGTGGCTGCTGGTCGGCCTGCTGCGGCGGGGCAGTTACCGGCCACAGCCGGGCTGGCTGAAGTTCGCGTTGCAGGTGGTGCTGGCCACGACCGTTCTCACGGGCCTGCTGTGGTGGGCGACCGGGCAGTTCAACTGGATCGGTCTGCGCGATCAGCCATGGCAGCGCATCGCTCAGATGCTGGGCATTCTGGTGGCGTCTGCGCTGCTGTATTTCGGCTGTCTGTGGGTCACGGGCCTGCGGCTCAAAGCCTTCCTCAAGCGATGAGCATGGACCTGAATCTCAAGCCGCCCACACCGCTGGACTACTTTGCCAGCCTGGTGCAAAGCGACGATGACTTGCCTCTGCTGGAGGCTGCAGCCAGCCTGGCCCAGGATGAAGAACCTGCGCTGGATGTCGAGCAGGTGCTGGACGATGTGGAGCGCTTGCTCAAGCGTGTCCGGTCGCGTCTGACGGCCCATGCCGATGACCTGACGCGTCTGGCTGTGCTGACCCAGGTGTTTTACAAAGAGTTGGGCTTTGGTCTGAATGCCAACGACTATTACGCCCCCGAAAACAGCTACCTTCAGGAAGTGCTGCGCACGCGCCGTGGCATTCCGATCTCGCTGGCCGTGATCTGGCTGGAGCTGGCGCAGGGCCTGGGACTGAACGCGCAGGGCATATCCTTTCCCGGCCACTTTCTGATGAAGGTGGCACTGGACGCGGGGCTGGTGGTGATCGATCCGGCCGACGGCCAGTCACTGGGGGTGGACACGCTGGCCGAGCGTCTGGCACCTTACCGTGACGAAATCGACCGCCAGGCCGGGGCCGATCTGGACGAGGGCGAGACGCCGCTGGGGCTGTACCTGCAGGCTTGCCCGCCGCGCGATCTGCTGGCGCGCATGTTGCGCAACCTCAAGGAAATTTTCCGCAGCCAGGAAGACTGGCCGCGTTTGCTGGCCGTGATGGAGCGGCTGGTGGTGTTGTTGCCCGATGACATGGGCGAGCGCCGTGACCGGGGACTGGTGCATGCCGAGCTTGGGCATGCGGGGCAGGCACTGGCGGACCTGCAGGCTTATCTGGAAGCCGAGCCATTGGCAGCAGACCATGGCGCGCTGCAGGCCCGCGTCAAGGAGATCGCGGGCTCGGCAGGGCTGTGATCAGCCCACCACCACCTGGGCACCGTCACCCTGTGGGGCAATCTGGCCGATGGTGTAGACCGTTTCGCCCGCGGCGCGCAGCGTGGCGGCGCAGGCCTCGGCCTGATCTGCGGCGATCACCACCACCATGCCGATGCCGTTGTTGAAGGTGCGGTTCATCTCGATGTCGGAGATAGCAGCCGTCTTTTGCAGCCAGGCAAAGAGTTCGGTTTGCGGCCAGCTGCCCTTTTGCAGGTGGGCGGCCAGGCCCTCGGGCAGCACGCGGGGGATGTTTTCGAGCAAGCCGCCACCAGTGATGTGGGCCAGGGCCTTGATCGGGTGCTGTGCCAGCGCCGCCAGCACGTTTTTCACGTACAGGCGGGTGGGCTCCATGATGGCCTGTTTGAACGGTTTGCCGTCCAGCGTGGCGGGGGTGTTGGCACCGGCGCGCTCAATGCACTTGCGCACCAGACTGAAACCGTTGGAGTGCACACCTGCAGAGGCCAGACCCAGCACCACATCGCCGGCTTGCACGTTTTGGCCCGTGAGGATTTTGGATTTTTCAACCGCGCCCACAGCAAAGCCAGCCAGGTCGTATTCGCCGGCGGGGTACATGCCGGGCATTTCGGCGGTTTCGCCGCCGATCAAAGCGCAGCCCGACAGTTCGCAGCCTTTGGCGATGCCGCCCACCACGGCCGCGGCGGTGTCCACGTCGAGCTTGCCGCAGGCAAAGTAGTCCAGAAAGAACAGGGGCTCGGCGCCCTGCACCAGTACGTCGTTCACGCTCATGGCCACCAGGTCGATGCCCACGGTGTCGTGCATGTTCCATTCAAAAGCCAGCTTGAGCTTGGTGCCCACGCCATCGGTACCGCTGACCAGCACCGGCTCCTGGTACCGCTTGGGCACTTCGAAGAGGGCGCCAAAGCCGCCAATGCCGGCCAGCACGCCCTCGCGCAGGGTTTTTTTGGCCAGGGGCTTGATGCGCTCGACCAGGGCGTCGCCGGCAACGATGTCGACGCCAGCGTCTTTGTAGGAGAGAGGTGTTTGGCTCATGGGGGCGGCCCGTCAAGGGCTTTGGATTCGGTAAAACAGGGCTGTCAAGCGGTAGGCAGACTAAAATCAGCGTCAATTTTAAGGGTTCACCCTGCCCCCGCTGCAGAGTCCTTACCGAGCCCTTCGTGCACCACCCTGTTCCTGGTTCCTTGACCCGTTGGCTGGCCTGGCTGGGGCCTGTGCTGCGGGCTGTGCTCATGTTCTGGCTGCTGGCGCCCG
>CAXRGK010000265.1:0-5345 GCA_964230145.1 Burkholderiaceae bacterium
GGCAGTGCGGTCAGCGAACCGGTCTTGCCCTTCACTTCGCCCTTGGTGAACTGCTCCACGTACTCCTCGGAAACGCGGGAAGCGCGCTCCAGCAGACGGCTGTGGAGATAGAACACGTCACCAGGGTAGGCTTCGCGGCCCGGGGGACGGCGCAGCAGCAGCGACACTTGACGGTAAGCCACGGCCTGCTTGGAGAGATCGTCATAAACGATCAGGGCGTCCTGGCCACGGTCACGGAAGTATTCGCCCATCGTGCAGCCAGAGTAGGCCGACACGTACTGCATGGCAGCGGATTCGGAGGCGGAAGCAGCCACCACGATGGTGTATTCCATCGCGCCGGCTTGTTCCAGAGCACGCACCACGTTCTTGATCGACGAGGCCTTCTGGCCAATCGCGACGTAAACGCAGGTCATGTTCTGACCCTTCTGGTTGATGATGGCGTCAATCGCCACGGCGGTCTTGCCGGTCTGGCGGTCACCGATGATCAGCTCGCGCTGGCCACGACCCACAGGCACCATGGAGTCGATGGACTTCAGGCCGGTCTGCACAGGCTGGTCCACAGACTGACGTGCAATCACGCCCGGAGCGACCTTTTCGATCACGTCGGTCATCTTGGCGTTGATCGGGCCTTTGCCGTCGATCGGCTGGCCCAGGGCGTTCACCACGCGGCCCACCAGCTCGGGGCCGACCGGCACTTCCAGAATACGGCCCGTGCACTTGACGGTGTCGCCTTCGGAAATGTGCTCGTACTCACCCAGAATCACGGCGCCGACGGAGTCGCGCTCGAGGTTCAGGGCCAGGCCGAAGGTGGCTTGGCCATCCTTGGTGGCCGGAAATTCCAGCATTTCGCCTTGCATCACTTCGGACAGGCCGTGGATGCGGACGATACCGTCGGTCACGGACACCACGGTGCCCTGGTTGCGGATATCGGCGCTGGCGGACAGGCCCTGGATTCGGCTCTTGATCAGTTCAGAAATTTCTGCGGGATTGAGTTGCATGACTCTTTCCTTCTTTCTTTAAATAGGTCTGGGCTCACGCTTGACGATGAAAGTTCAGGCAGTGAGGGCCGCTTTCATTTGTTCCAGTCGGGCCTTGACAGACGTGTCCAGGACCTCGTCACCCACCACCACACGGATGCCGCCAATCAGCGACTCGTCTTGCTGGACGCTCACGTTGAGCTTGCGCGCAAAGCGCTTTTCCAGGGTGGCCGACAGATCGGCCAGGGCCGAAGCGTCGATGGGGAATGCGCTGTAGACGACCGCGTCAGCGGTGCCGCCTTGGGCATTCTTGAGGGCACGGAACTGCTCAGCGACAACGGGCAGGGCGCCGAGGCGACGGTTTTCGATCACCAGACGCAGGAAGTTCTTGCCTGCCTCGGGCAGTGCAGTGCGCACCACGCCAGAGATCAGCTCGAACACCTGCTCATCGGTCACCTTGGGGCTGTCGGCAAACTGCTGCAGCTGGGCGTTGTCGGCCACTGCAGCGAGTTCGTCCAGCCAGGCGGCCGTGCCAGCGAGGTCGGATGCCTGCGCCTTGAACAGCGCTTCGGCATAAGGGCGGGCGATGGTAGCAAGTTCTGCCATGGTCTTCTCTGGCTGGAGCGATTACAGCTCGGTCTTGAGGCGGCTCAGCAGATCAGCATGGACACCGGCGTTGACTTCCTTGCGGAGAATCTGCTCGGCACCCTTGACCGCCAGGACAGCGACCTGCTCGCGCAGGGCTTCGCGGGCCTGGACGGCTTGCTGCTCGGCCTCGGCACGTGCAGCGGCGATGATCTTGTTGCCTTCTTCGGTGGCTCGTGCCTTGGCCTCATCGATGATGGACTGTGCACGGCGCTCGGCATCGGCCAGGCGCGTAGCCGTCTCGTTGCGCGACTGGGCCAGTTCCTGCTCGACACGCGCGTTGGCGCTGGCGAGTTCGGACTTGGCCTTGTCGGCGGCAGCGAGGCCGTCGGCGATTTTCTGGGCCCGCTCGTCCAGGGCCTTCGTGATCGGGGGCCACACGAACTTCATCGTGAACCACACCAGGATCGCAAAGACGATGGCCTGCAGGAACAGGGTTGCGTTAATGTTCACGGCTCAATCCTTCTTCAGCGTGAAGGGGTCCGTCGATTACTTCAGAACGAAGGGGTTGGCGAAGGCGAACAGCAGGGCGATGGCAACACCGATCAGGAAGGCGGCGTCGATCAGACCGGCCAGAATGAACATCTTGGTCTGCAGTTCGTTCATCAGCTCAGGCTGGCGAGCGGAAGACTCCAGGAACTTGCCGCCCATCAGTGCGATACCGATGGAAGCGCCGATAGCGCCCAGACCGACGATCAGACCACAAGCCAGTGCAACGAGGCCGAGAATGTTTTCCATGAGATGCTCCTAAAGGTTGGTTTGGAAAAGTTGAAGTTGAAAGAAATTTTTCAGGGGTGGGTCATCAATGTGCGTCGTGCGCCTGACCCGTGTAGATCAGCGTCAACATCATAAAGATGAAGGCTTGCAGGGTGATGACCAGGATGTGGAACAGGGTCCACACGGTGCCGGCGATGACGTGGCCAATGGCCAGGCCCACACCGGTGGCGGACAGGGCCCAGCCGCCACCCATCAGGGCGATCAGCATGAACACCAGTTCACCTGCAAACATGTTGCCGAACAGTCGCATGCCGTGCGAAACCGTCTTGGCAAGGTATTCGATCATCTGCATCAGGAAGTTGACCGGATACAGGGCCCAGTGGTCACCAAAGGGCGCAGCGATCAGTTCGTGGGCCCAGCCACCCAGGCCCTTGATCTTGATGTTGTAGACCAGGCAGACGAACAGCACCGAGCACGACAGGCCCAGCGTGGTCGACAGGTCGGCCGTGGGCACCACACGCATGTAGTCTTTGAAGCCCAGAGCCGGGCCGGCGGTGTGCCAGAACTGGGGAATCAGGTCCACGGGCAGCATGTCCATGGCGTTCATCAGGAAAATCCAGACAAACACCGTGAGCGCCAGCGGAGAAATGAGTTTGCGGCTCTGGGCGTTGTGGATCACGCCCTTGGCCTGGTTCTCGACCATTTCGGACAGGATCTCGACCGCAGCCTGGAAGCGGCCAGGCACGCCGGACGTGGCCTTGCGGGCGGCCATCCACAGCACCAGACAGCCCAGGGCGCCCAGCACAACGGAGAAGAACAGGGAGTCGAAATTGAACAGACTGAAGTCAACGATGCTGGTCTGCTTGACGCTCTGAAAAGAAAAATCCTTCTGCAGGTGTTGCAGGTGGTGCTGGATGTATTCGCCAGCGGACGGTCCGTGTGCTTCAGCAGACATAGATCACCAATTCGTCAATTTCAATTCAATCGATGCCGATTCAGGCCGGCGTCTTGCGCCGCATCCGGCCCAGCGCAGCCCCTATCGGGATCGCGAGCCAGTACACCTTCATCGTCACCACAAAACCTGCCACCAGGGCAAGCCAGCTCAAACCTGCAACCACCTTGGGCGCCACCAGCAGCAGCGCGACGGTGAGGACGATCTTGACCAGCTCCCAGACAAACAGACCCGCCAATGCGGCACCAGCCTGCTTCAGGCGCATCTGCCGGGCCAGAGCCCTTGCAAACACGACACCGGGAACCACCACCGACACCACCCCCCAGGCCACGGACGCCGCCAGCCGGAACTGGCCACTGACCACACCGGTCAGCACGGCAACCGCCACACCCACCAGCACTTGCAAGGCCAGCACCCGCCAGGGCGAGGTCACCGGGTTGCGCTGCCGCCAGGCCGCAGCCTGTTCGGGCGTGAGGGGCTTGAAATCGGGTTCAAGACCATCATCTGCGGGGTCTGCGTCGTCCCAGGATTGAACAGCTTTCTGGGTTTTCGCGTTCGCCCGGTCAGAATCGTTGACGATTGTGTTCATCGCAAATTACACCGAGGTTACGCAGCGGCAGCACCCGCAAAGCCCGCGATTATACGTAGAAACCCGTGCGGCCCCAAGTTTGTGAGCAGGTGTTTCCACGCAAAATCGCCTTTTCCCTCTTGCAAATCGCACAAGACGCCCTTTTCGGAGATCGAACACATGTATGAATGGATCCAGTGGCTGCACCTGGCAGCCGGCATCGTCTGGTTGGGTGGCATGACGCTGCTGCTGTGGGCGGTGCGCCCGGCCGCCATCGCCCTGCTGCCGCCCGAGCAGCGCCTGCCCCTGCTGCACCGGGTGCTGTCGCGCTTTTTTGTACTCGTCTGGATCGCCATTGCCGTGCTGCTGGCCAGCGGCGGCTGGATGTTCACCACCGCCGACATGAAGCTCGCCCCGCGCGGCTGGCACGCCATGGCGGGTCTGGGCACCTTGATGTGCGTCATTTTTGCCCACCTGTATTTCGCCCCTTTCCGGCGCCTGAGCCGCGCGGTGCACGTCAAGGACTGGCCGGCCGCCGGCAAGGCCCTCAAACAAATCCACCCGCTTGTCCTGATCAACTTTGCGCTGGGCTGGGCCGCCGTGCTGGCGGTGCAGGTCTGGCGATAATTCCCCCATGAGCGCCTCCCAGAACCCACCTGCCGGCAGCGACCCGCGCAAAGACTCGCTGATCGAATACCCCTGCCGCTTCCCCATCAAGGTGATGGGCGCGATGGTCGACGGCTTTGCCGACGCCCTGGCCGAGGTGGCGCGCGAGTTCGACCCCGACTTCGACGCCGCCACCATGGAACTGCGACCCAGCAAGGGCGGCAACTACCTGGGCGTGACGATCACCATCACCGCCACCAGCCGCGAACAGCTCGACGGCCTGTACCTGCGGCTGACCGGCCACCCCATGGTCAAGATCGTTCTGTAATGCAGATCCACCAGCTCGGGCGGGTGGATTACCTGCCCACCTACGAGGCCATGCAGGCCTTCACCGCCACCCGCACGAGCGACACGCCCGACGAACTCTGGCTCTGCGAGCACCCGCCGGTGTTCACGCAGGGGCTGGCCGGTCAGGCCAGCCACCTGCTGGCCCCCGGCGGCATCCCGGTGGTGCAGACCAACCGGGGCGGGCAGGTCACCTTTCATGGTCCGGGGCCGGTCATGGCCTCCCCGCTGCTGGACTTGCAGCGGCGCGGCTACTTCGTCATGGAATACGTCTTCAAGCTCGAGGAGTCGGTCATCCGCACGCTGGCGCACTTTGGCGTGACCGGCCACCGCGTGGCTGGCGCTCCGGGCATTTATGTGCGGCTCCAGGATCCCTTCAGCCACGCCGCGCTGGCCGGCCCGCAGCACCCGCAAGACCCGTTTCGCGGCCTGGGCAAGATCAGCGCGCTGGGCATCAAGGTCAGCCGCCACTGCACCTACCACGGCGCGGCGCTGAACGTGGCCATGGACCTCGAACCCTTTGACCGCATCAACC
>CAXRGK010000266.1:0-10369 GCA_964230145.1 Burkholderiaceae bacterium
CGGACCGGCCAGGCGGTAGTGCAGGGTCAAAAAAGAGCCGGGCTCGACGGTGGGCATAGGGTTTTCCGGGTTGCCGCCGCCAAAGGGGCGGGCGCATAACAAAGCCTCTATTGTAAAAACCCCGCCAAAGACCCTGAAAAAAACGATTGGGGCAGAGCGGGACGTTCCAGGGAGGAACCGACGATGGACATCCGGGACTTGCCGGCGCAAGCGCGCCCACGCGAAAAACTGCTCGACCGCGGCCCGCAGGCGCTCAGCGATGTGGAGCTGCTGGCCATCCTGCTGCGCACCGGCATGGCGGGCAAAAACGTGTTTGCGCTGGCCGAAGAACTGCTCGCCCCGGGCGGTGTGGCCGGCCTGTTGCACGCCAGCCGTCAGCAACTGCAGGCCTTCAAGGGCCTCGGGCCTGCCAAACAGGCCGAACTGCTGGCGGTGGCTGAACTGGCGCGTCGCTCGATTGGCCAGCAGCTGCGCGAACGCGAGGCCTTCCACTCACCCGGCGCGGTCAAGCAATACCTGCAGCTGCACCTGGCCCACAAGGCGCACGAAGTCTTTGCGGTGCTGTTTCTGGACAGTCAGAACCGAATGCTCGCACTCGAAGAACTGTTTCGCGGCACCCTCACCCAGACCAGCGTCTACCCGCGCGAAGTCGTGCTGCGCGCCCTGCACCACGCCAGCAGCGCAGTCGTGCTGGCGCACAACCACCCCAGTGGCTCGGTGCAGCCCAGCCGGGCCGACGAAGCCCTGACGCAGAACCTCAAAGCCTCGCTCGCGCTGGTGGATGTGCGCGTGCTCGACAACATCATCGTGGGACACGGGCAGACCCTGTCGATGGCCGAACAGGGGCTTCTGTAGGGGCGAGCCCCTGCTCGTGAACACCCATTCGGCCGCAGAGGCGGCCTCCTACAAATGACTTCTTGCGGGCGTGAGCAGCACCACCAGCGCGCCGGCCCCACCCTCGGCTGGCTTGGCCTGCACAAAGGCCATGACCTGGTTTTTCTGCACCAACCAGCTGTGCACCTTGTTCTTGAGCACAGGCGTCTTGCCCGGTGAGCCCAGCCCTTTGCCGTGCACCACCCGAATGCAGCGTACCCCCTGACGGTGGGCTTCGCGGATGAATTCGGCCAGCGCCAGCCGGGCCTCGTCGCTGCGCAGGCCGTGTAGATCAATTTCGCGCTGGATGGCCCAGTCGCCCTTGCGCAGCTTGCGCGTCACGTCCGGCCCAATACCCGGACGGCGAAAACTCAGCGACTCGTCGGTATCCAGCAGGGTCGTCACGTCAAATCCGTCGGACAGCGAGTCACGCAGCGCCGCTGCCTCGTCCTGATGGAATTGCCGGGCCACAGGCTCGGCCGGCACTTGGGGCAGGCGGGCGTGTTTTCGGTCTGGCAGGGCCTGGACCGGCCCTACCGCGCGGGCGAACAGGTTGCTTTCGGCTTCGCGTTTTTTTTCCTCGGCCACACGCGCAGCCGCCTCGGCCTGGGCACGCTCGTGCGCGGCCTTGAGTTCTTTCTGGACTTTTTTCAGATCCTGAAGGGAGTTGAGCTTCATGCACCTGCCCGGTTGCGCATCCAGTCCGCAGTCTGGAAAAAGCTCTGGTTCAGGCGTTCGTGCAGCACCGGGTCCACGCCGGTCTCGTGCATGGCCTGGTCCATGCAGGCCAGCCACTGATCGCGCTCGGCAATGCCGATCGAAAACGGCATGTGCCGCATGCGCAGGCGCGGGTGCCCGAAACGGTCCTGGTAATGCTGTGGACCCCCCAACCAGCCGCACAAAAACCAGAACAGCTTGTCACGGGCCTCGCTGAGGGTGCTGCCATGGCTGGCGCGCAACGCGCTGTAGGCGGGCTCCAGGTCCATGAGGTCATAAAAACGGTCCACCAGGGCACGCACCCGGTCCTCGCCGCCAATCCATTCAAAAGGCGTGTCGTAAGGCGGTTTGTCTTCGATATGCATGGCGTGATTTTCCACCCTGTTCACTCACTCGCCTGGCGCAGGGTCTGCACCACCGGTTGACGCAGCACACCTGCCAGGCTCAGACTGCCCGCCACCCAGGCCAGTACCGCGCCCACCGCACCACCGGCCAGCGGCGCCCACCACAGCGGTGTCCAGGTGAATTCAAAGGCAAACCTGGCCAGCGCCCAGCCTACCGCCAGCGCCATGCCACTGGCCATGAAGCCCGCCAGAAAGCCCACACCCAGCAACTCGGCGCGCTGCACCTGCGCCAGCAGCACGCGCCCGGCCCCCAGCGCCCTCATGATGGCGTATTCGCGCTCGCGTGCCTGCCGCCCCGCGCCGATGGCCGCCAGCAGCACCATCACGCCTGCCGCCAAGGTAAAGCCAAACAGGAACTCGACCGCCTGGATCACCTGGTCGAGCACCCGCTGAACCTGCGCCAGCGAGGCGCGCATGTCCACGCTGGTCACGTTCGGGAACTTTTGCACCAGCACCCGCTCGAACTGACGGTCACCTTCGGGGGTGCGAAACGCGGCCAGCCAGGTGGTCGGCAACTCAGGCATCTCGCGCAAGGGAAACAGCACAAAGAAATTGGCGCGCATGGAGGCCCAATCCACTTTGCGCAACGAGGTGATGCGGGCCTCGTGCACGACACCCCCCATGTCAAAGCGCAGCCGGTCGCCCAGCTTCAGTCCCAAAGTGTCGGCAATGCCCTGCTCCACACTCACCCCCCCCTGCTCGCCTGCCACCCAGCGACCGGCCAGCAGCGGATTGTGGGCCGGCAGCTGGTCGGTGTAGGAGAGGTTGAATTCCCGATCCACCAGCCGGCGCGCGCGCTCAGCTTCGTAGTCCGAGGGACGGACTTCACGGTCGTTGATCCCGACCAGACGGCCTCTGACCATGGGGTACCAGTCTGGCGAGCGCACACCGGCCATCTGCAAATGCGACAGGAAAGCCTGCGCCTGGTCGGGCTGTACATTGATGACAAAACGGTCGGGCGCATCCTTGGGCGTGGCCTGACGCCAACTGGCCACCAGATCGGTGCGCAGCAGCACCAGCAGCGCCAGCGCCAGCAAACCCACAGACAGACTGCTGACCTGCACCACCGCAAACCAGGGCCGGGCTGTGACTTGCCGCGTCGCCAGCCGCAGCCAGCGCGGCGCCTGCTCGCCGGGCAGCATCCGGCGCAAGGCCCAAAGCGCCAGCGCGGCCAGTCCAGCAAACAGCAGCAGCGCCAGCGCAAAGCCCCCGACCGTGATCAGGCCCAGCTTGAGGTCGCGGCTGACCATCAGCAAGGTCAGAGCAAAACCCGCCAGGCCCATGGCCAGCACCAGGCTAGAGCGCAGCTGCAACGCCCCCAGATCGCGCCGAAGCACACGCAGCGCGGGCACGCGCGCCAGTTGCAGCACAGGCGGCAGGCCAAACGCCACCAGCAAGGTCAGGCCCATGGCCAGGCCCAGCAAGGCCGGCTGCACCCCCGCCGCGGGCAACTGCGTTTCCACCAGACCCTGCAGCAGGCTCACAAAGCCCAGATGCACCGCATATCCTGCAAGCACCCCGCAGGCGCTGGCCAGCAGGCCAGCGCCCAGAAACTCGGTGGCATACGACAAGGTGAGCGTGCGTTGGCTCTGCCCCAGCACGCGCAACAGCGCGCAGGCGTCGAGCTGCCGCTCGGCAAAGCTGCGAGCGGCCAGCGCGACCGCCACCGCGCACAGCAGTGCCGCCAGCAGCGCCACGAGGTTGAGGAACTGGCTGGCCCGGTCCAGCGTCTGTCGCATTTCGGGGCGGCCGCTTTCGAGCGATTCGACCTGCACGCCGCGCAGGTTGGTGCTTTCGGCCTGCTCACGGGCCCAGTCGGCATAGCGGTTGGCGACGCCCTCGGGGCCCGCGACAGCCATGCGCCAGGTCACCCGGCTGGCCGGCTGCACCAGTGCGGTCGATTCCAGATCGGCCGCGTTCATCATGATACGGGGGGCAAAGTTCATGAAGCCCGCGCCGCGGTCGGGTTCGCGTTCGATCACGCCGGTGACGCGCAGCTCGCGCTCACCCAGTGCCAACATTTGCCCCGGCGCCAGGTCGAGTGCGTCCAGCAAGGCCGGATCGACCCAGACCTGACCCCGGGCCGGAATGCTGTCCTGCGCCGCCTCAGGCTGACGATGCACCTGAAGCACGCCGCGCAGCGGATAACCCGGGGCCACCGCCTTGAGCGCCACCAGCCGGCTCTCGCCCTCGGCCACCGGCACCCGGGCCATGGTCGGGAAACCCACTTGGGTATTGGTCACCAGTCCGCGCCGCACGGCCTCCTGCACCAGCATCTGCGGGGTGGGCTTGTCGCTGACCACCACCGCATCGCCACCGAGCAGCTGGCGGGCATCTCGCCAGAGACCGGCTTGCATGCGGTCGGCCAGAAATCCCACCGCCGTGAGTGCCGTGACGGCCAGCACCACCGACACCATCAGCAAGCGCAACTCGCCTGCGCGCAGATCACGCCAGAGCTGACGCCCCCCCAAACGAATCCCCTGCATCCATTCTTGTGTGTCCATGGTCCAACCATAACGCAGATGGGCTGCCCCATGCACCAGCGGGCCATTGGGTCTGGCTTGTGAACCTCCCCAGGTATCACGCAAAGTTGACGACATGCCAGTTCATTGCGCTGCCAAGGACCGCGACTGGCTCAACATCCCGGCGAACACATCGATCGGGCGGATCGCCCGGGACGTTTGCCGAAGGTACGGATTCAGGCTTGCGCCAATTGCGCTTGAGCGATCAGCCGCTCGGGTGCACTGAAACACAAAAAACGCTTGTTGGTGGCTCGGCCAATCGCACACAGCCCCACACGCAGGGCGACATCCAGACCCATCTGCGTGATGCCGCTGCGCGAGACCACCACCGGGATGCCCATCTGCGCGGCCTTGATGACCATTTCACTGGTCAGACGGCCTGTGGTGTAGAACACCTTGTCACTGCCGTCCATGTCGTTCATCCACATCCAGCCAGCGATGGTATCGACCGCGTTGTGACGCCCCACATCTTCCACAAACAGCAGCATGTCTTCGCCCCGAAACAGCGCACAGCCATGCACCGAACCTGAGGACTTGTAAGTCGACTCCTGCAAACGGATGGCATTGACAATGCCATAGAGCTGGCTTTGCGTGATCTGTGCCGCTGGCAATTCGATCTCGTCGATGTGGGCCATCAGGTCACCAAACACGCTGCCCTGGCCACAGCCTGTGGTCACCACGCGCTCGGCACTTCGTTCGATGCGCACTCCGGCATCCGCCCGGGTCCTGACCGCAGCCACACCGGGCTCGCCCACCTCGCCTTCCCCAACGCTCCAGTCCACGGTGATGGACTCGATCTGGTCGACCGAGTCGATCAGGCGCTGGTTGCGCAGGAAGCCCAGCACCAGCAACTCGGGGTCCCCGCCCAGTGTCATGAGGGTCACGAGCTCGCGCTTGTCCAGATAAACCGTGAGCGCGCGTTCGGCGGGAATGGACGTTTCGGACACTTCACCAAACTCGTTGCGCACCCGCACGCGACGGGTCAGCGCGGCCTTTGCATGGGTCAGGCGGGGTTTGCGGGTAACGGAATCGGTGGCGGGGGCTGACATGCGTGGAGACTAACGCAAAAAATCCCCCGCCGAAGCCGACGGGGGATTTCCGCTATGCGGGGTTCAGGGTGTTCAGCCTTTGCCAGCCGGCTTGGCCGCAGCAGGCGCCGGTGCGGCCGGCGCCGCAGCCTGGTCAGCGGGTTTGTAAGGACCCGGATCTGCGCAGGCGGGGGTAGCTTCCTTGGGGGCAGGCTTTCCCTTACCAGTGGTCTTGTAGTAGTGAGCCGCCACCTTCTCGCGCGACTTGCACAGCTGGAAGTCAGCCACCTTGTTGCCATGCGCCGTCTTGGCAGCGGCTTCAGCCGCTTTGGCCTTGGCTTCTTCGCTCGGGGCTGGCAGCTTGGCCAGTGCGGCGCTGCCCAGGGTCATTACAGAAATCAGAAGGAGGATTTTTTTCATGGTCTTCTCCGTATTCAGGCCGTGGTCGCGGGCTTCGCAGCAGGGGACGTCGGCTGTGAGCGCTGTACCGGAATCTTGCCAGCCTGGATGTCCTTGTACCAAAGCTCATGGTGTTCCTTGGCCCAGGTTTCGTCCACATAGCCGTCACGCATGGCGCTGTAGGCACCGCGCATGCCGATCGTGCCCATGTAGATGTGGCCGATGAACATGGCCATCATCAAACAGGTGGCCGCCGCATGGACCATGTGACTGATCTGCATGGTGCTGCGCTCATAAATCAGGCCTGGAATGAGCTTGTCAAGCACCAGGCCCGAAGCCACCACGATCAGGCCCAGGAAAAACACGCCAGCCCAGAACACCACTTTCTCGCCTGCATTGAAGCGGTGCGAAGGCACCTCGGTGCCCGAGAACAGGCCACCGCCCTTGAGCAGCCAAGTGATGTCGTCCTTGCTGGGCAGGTTGTCACGCACAAAGGTCACGATCACGATGACCAGTGAGACAGCGAACAGAGGGCCGGCAAAGTTGTGGATGTTCTTGAGCGCGTAGGTCAGCCAGCCAAACAGGGCGGTGCCGATGAGGGGCTGGATGAAAAACTTGCCAAACGCCATCACGATGCCCGAAACCGCCAGGGCCACGAAGGCAATGGCATTGGCCCAGTGCGCCGCGCGCTCGAAAGGTGTGAAGCGCTCGATCTTGCGGCCCGTCTCAGAGCCGTGCAGCTCGATCGTGCCCTTTCGCCAGTAAAACAGCGCCACCGCGCCCAACGCAATCAGCAGCAGGGAACCACCGTAGGGAATCAGCCAGTTGTTGCGCACCTGACGCCAGGCTTCACCGGCATTGGTCAAGCGCGAGCCCGGGTACTGCACAAAGGGCTGGATCAGATTGCCCGCTTCAGGGGCCTGGCTCTTGGGCAGGCTGCTGTAACCGGTGACACCCTGACCGATCTGGTACCACATGGGCGCATTGTTGCCCGGCTGCACCTTGCCACGCTCGGCGTTGCTCTGGTCCTTGTATTTCGGATCGCTGTCGGCATCCGGGGCCAACTGGAAGATGTTGGCGCTTTTCACACCGGCAACCGCTGGATCGGCCGCAGACGCGGCCTGTGCCCAGCACGAAGCGCCGAACACAATCGAAGCGCACATCAGGATGAAGCGGCGCATGGTGTTCTCCTTGGCGCTCACTTGGGGGCGCGCTGGTGGTCGTTCATGCCGTAATTGGCACGGGCCTTGAGCTGATTGGACCAGCTGGCCTTGTCGTTGGTCGTCCAGCCCGGCTGGGTGAAGGCGGCCACGCCGGTACCGGCTTGGGCCGGTTTGTCACTCCGAACACCTGCCTGGTCCTGCGGTTTCTCGCCACAGGCCGTCAACAGCAGCACGCCGGTCACGGCAGACAGAAGAAGGGTTTTGCGCATGGTCATGCTCCTTGCTTGGCAGCGCTGCCGTAGGCGGTGCCCCAGCCCCAGACTTCGGCACCCTTGCCGCGCTGCACCACACGCTGGCGGAATATCTCGGAGACCACGTCGCCGTCACCGGCGAGCAAAGCCTTGGTCGAGCACATTTCGGCACAGGCCGGCAGCTTGCCTTCGGCCAGGCGGTTGCGCCCGTATTTCTCGAACTCGGCCTGGCTGCCGTGCTCTTCGGGGCCGCCAGCGCAAAAGGTGCACTTGTCCATCTTGCCGCGCACACCAAAGGTACCTGCACTGGGGAACTGCGGGGCGCCAAACGGACAGGCGTAGGAGCAGTCACCGCAGCCGAGGCAGACATCCTTGTCGTGCAGCACCACGCCCTCTTCGGTCTTGTAGAAGCAGTTGACCGGGCACACGGCCATGCAGGGTGCGTCCGAGCAGTGCATGCAGGCCACGGAGATGGATTTCTCGCCGGGCACACCGTCGTTGAGGGTGACCACGCGGCGGCGGTTCACACCCCAGGGGACTTCGTGTTCGTTCTTGCAGGCGGTGACGCAACCGTTGCACTCGATGCAGCGCTCGGCGTCACAGATGAATTTCATTCGTGCCATGTTGTGACTCCTTGCTTTATGCGCGCTCGATGTTGCAGACCGTGGTCTTGGTTTCCTGCATCATGGTCACGCTGTCGTAGCCGTAGGTGGTGGCGGTGTTGACGGCTTCGCCGCGCACCAGCGGGGCCGCGCCCTTGGGGTAGTAGGCCAGCATGTCGGCGCCCTGCCAGCGGCCCGAGAAGTGGAAGGGCATCCACACCGTACCGGTGTCCACGCGCTCGGTGACCAGCGCCTGCACATTGAGCTTGGCGCCGCTCGGGCTGTTGAGCCAGACACGGTCACCGTTGCGGATGCCCCGGTCGGCCGCCGTCTTGGGGTGGATCTCGACATAGGCTTCCTGCTGCAACTCGGCCAGCCAGGGGTTGGCACGGGTCTCTTCGCCACCCCCCTCGTATTCGACCAGACGGCCGGAGGTCAGGATCAGCGGAAACTTCTCGTGCACCTTGTCGGCGATGTTCTTGTCCTGCACCGTCTTGTACAGGGTGGGCAGACGCCAGAACGCCTTCTTGTCCTCGTGCGTCGGGTACTTGGCCATGAGGTCCGGACGGGTACCGTACAAGGGCTCACGGTGCTGAGGAATCGGATCCGGGAAATTCCAGACCACAGCGCGCGCCTTGGCATTGCCAAACGGATGGCAGCCGTGCCCCTTCATGAAGACGCGGATCATGCCGCCGGAGGAATCGGTCTTCCAGTTCTTGCCTTCGGCAGCCTTCTTTTCGTCTTCAGTCAGTTCGTCCCACCAGCCCAGTTTCTTGAGCAGGATATGGTCAAGTTCGGGGTAGCCGGTGGTGATGTCGGCGCCCAGCGAATGCGAGCCATCTTCAGCCAGCAGGCTCTTGCCTTCACGCTCGACACCGAAGTTCGCACGGAAGTTGCCGCCACCGTCCATGACGTGCTTGGAGGTGTCGTACAGGTTGGGCGAGCCCGGGTGCTTGAGCTCGGGGGTGCCGTAGCAGGGCCAGGGCAGGCCGAAATAGTCGCCTGTGAAGTCGTAGCCGGTTTCCTTGTCCTTGCCGCCTTTGGCCTTGAGGGTCTTGACGTCGAACACATGCATGTTCTTCATGTGGGCCTTCAGGCGCTCGGGGCTCTGGCCGGTGTAACCGATGGTCCAGACGCACTTGTTGATCTCGCGCAGGATGTCCTCGGGCATGGGCTCGTCCATGCCTTTGACCTTCTGCATTTTGTAGTTCTTGGACAGCTCCTTGGCAAAGCCGAGTTTCTCGGCCAGCTGGTGCATGATCATGTGGTCGCTGCGGCTCTCCCAGAGGGGTTCGATCACCTTCTCGCGCCACTGGATGGAGCGGTTGGAGGCGGTGCAGGAGCCGCTGGTCTCGAACTGGGTGGCCGCCGGCAACAGGTACACCGCGCGGTTGGGGTTGAGGTCTTCGGGCTTGCCCGGCATGGCCGCCATGGCGGCGGTGGCGCTGGGATAGGGATCGACCACCACCAGCAGGTCCAGCTTGTCCATGGCGCGCTTCATCTCCAGACCCCGGGTCTGCGAGTTGGGTGCGTGGCCCCAGTAAAACACGCCGCGCAGGTTGCTGTCCTGGTCGATCAGCTCGTTTTTCTCGAGCACGCCGTCGATCCAGCGCGAGACGGTGATGCCGCTCTTGCCCATCATCGCCGGGCTGGCGTACTGGCTCTTGATCCAGTCGAATTCCACGCCCCAGGTCTTGGCAAAGTGCTTCCACGAACCCTCGGCCAGGCCGTAGTAGCCGGGCAGCGAGTCAGGGTTGGGGCCCACATCGGTCGCGCCCTGCACATTGTCGTGGCCGCGGAAGATGTTGGTGCCACCACCGCTCTTGCCCACGTTGCCCAGCGCCAGCTGAAGGATGCACGAGGCACGCACCATGGCGTTGCCAATGGTGTGCTGGGTCTGGCCCATGCACCAGACGATGGTGCCGGGGCGACTGTCGGCCAGCATTTTGGCCACCTTGAACATCTGTTCTTCCTTGACGCCGCAGGCCTCTTCCACAGCGGCCGGCGTCCACTTCTTCATGACCTCGTCCTTGACGGCTTCCATGCCGTAGACGCGGTCGTGGATGTACTTCTTGTCTTCCCAGCCGTTCTTGAAGATGTGGTAGACGAGACCGAAAAGGAAAGGGATGTCGGTGCCCGAGCGGATGCGCACAAATTCGTCGGCCTTGGCCGCGGTGCGGGTGAAGCGCGGATCGACCACGATCATCTTGCAGCCGTTTTCCTTGGCGTGCAGCATGTGCAGCAGGCTCACCGGGTGAGCCTCGGCCGCGTTGGAGCCAATGTACAGGGCGACCTTGCTGTTTTGCATGTCGTTGTACGAGTTGGTCATGGCACCATAACCCCAGGTGTTGGCCACGCCAGCCACCGTGGTGGAGTGACAGATGCGTGCCTGGTGGTCGCAGTTGTTGGT
>CAXRGK010000267.1:0-5957 GCA_964230145.1 Burkholderiaceae bacterium
CAGGAGACGGCGATCACTTCGGTGGCCACGCCCTTTTCCTTCAGGCGTACGGCCTCTTCGACCGCGATCTCGTCAAAGGGGTTCATGCTCATCTTGACGTTGGCGATGTCCACGCCGCTGTTGTCGCTCTTGACGCGCACCTTGACGTTGTAGTCCACCACCCGTTTGACGGGAACCAGAATCTTCATGAAGTCATCTCCTGTGGAAATTGAAATTGGGATGTCTGCGCAAATTGACGTTAACGTAAACGTCAATTGTGCAGCAACTGGACCCCAAATGGGAAGCACTCAGGGCAGAAAAAGCACGGTCGTTCGCATTCTAAAAGGCTTTTGTTGCGCCACAAGCACATGGTACCCCCGGGAATTCACCGACCAATCGGTCGGCCAATCAGGGTTAGCATGGAGTGCAAATCAGCCTCAAACTGATTAGATTATGTTTTGTAACCAATTTGCGTGGAGACGCCTCATGAAAAAAACCCTGGCTTCCTTCTCAATCGCCGCCTTGGCCAGCCTGGCATGCGGGGTTCAGGCCCAGACCGTACTGGCGGTCTCGACCTGGCTGCCTCCGGCCCATCCGGCCACCCTGGCCCAAAAGGATTGGTGCGACCTGGTGTCCAACAACAGCCAGGGCCGCATCAAGTGCAACTACCTGCCCCGCGCCGTTTCCGCGCCGCCCGGCACTTTCGATGCCGTCAAAAATGGCCAGGCCGATCTGTCCTACACCGTGCACGGCTACACACCCGGCCGTTTCCTGCTGACCCAGATGGCCGAATTCCCCTTCCTGGGCAACAGCGCCGAAACCATCTCTGTGGCCTACAGCCGTGTGAGCGCCAAATACCCCGAGTTCAACAATGAGCACCAAGGCGTGAAGGTGCTGACCCTGTGGGCTCACGGTCCTGGCATCGTGTTCAACACCAAGCACGCCATCAGCAAGATCGATGAACTGCAAGGCCTGAAATTCCGCATCGGCGGCGGCATGGTCAACGAAATCACCAAGTCCCTGGGCATGAACGTCACGCTCAAGCCCGCGACCGACTCCTACGAACTGCTTTCCAGCGGCGTGATGGACGGCACGCTGCTGCCCGCCGAATCGACCGAGTCGTTCAAGATCGACAAGATCATCAAACACGCCACCACCTTCCCGGGCGGTCTGTACAACACCAGCTTTGTGTTCATGATGAACCAGGGCAAGTACGACAAGCTGTCGGCCGAAGACAAAAAGGTGGTCGACGCCGCCTCGGGCGAAGTGGCTGCGCGCATGTTCGGCCGCCACTGGGACAAAACCGACCGTCGCGCCTACGCCATGATGCAGGCCAACGGCGTGAAAGTCACCCAGGCTGACGCCAAGTTCGTCAAGGACGTCAAGGCGAAGACCGACCCCCTGGAAAAAACCTGGGCCACGGCTGCCGAAGGCAAAGGTCTGAAGAATGCCGCCAAAGTGCTGGCCGAGTTCCGGGCTGAAATCGCCAAGCTGGAAAAGTAAGCGCTGCATCTGCCTGTCACAGGCAAACACCGGGCTCTTTGTAGGCGGTCCCTGTCAGTCTGAAGGGACCGCCTTTGATCGTGAAAGATCCAAATCTTGAAGAAACTGCTTGAAACCTTGTGCGGTCTGCTGGCCGGGATTGCACTGTTCGCCATCATGGCGCTCACCTTCCTCGACGTGGGAGGACGCAAACTGCTGAACAACTCCATTCCTGGTTCGCTGGAAATGACCGAACTGCTGATGGTCATCGTGATCTTCGGCGCACTGCCTCTGGTTTCAGAGCGTGGGGAACATGTGGTTTTCGACTCACTCGACCCTTACCTTCCCAACGTCATCAAAAAAATTCAACAAGTCCTGGTCCATCTGCTGTGTGGCGTTGCCCTGCTGGCATTGGGATGGCTGATGTGGCAAACCGGCAACGACTTTCTGCAAAGTGGCGAGACCACGGCACAGCTCAAGATCCTGAAAGCCCCCTTCATTTATGGCATGGGGTTGCTTTGCGGCTTCACAGGCCTCATCCATCTGACTCTGGCATTCCGTGAACAAGAAGAAAACGAAGGAGGCGTTCTGTGACTGAAGCGCTGATTGGATTTCTGGCCATCTTTGGCCTGGCGTTGTTGCGCTTTCCCCTGGCTTTCTCGATGGGCCTGGTCGGTCTGGTCGGCATTGGCGTCACACGCGGCTGGGTGCCTGCTTTTTCCAGCATCGCCCAGGTGGTCTACGAAACCGGCTTTGCCTACACCTTGTCAGTGATTCCGCTGTTCATCCTGATGGGCAACTTCGTGGCCCGCGCAGGCCTGGCGCATGAACTCTTCCATGCCGCCTACACCTTCATCGGTCACCGCCGCGGCGGTCTGGCTCACGCCACGATCGCGGCTTGCGCCGGTTTTGGTGCCATCTGCGGTTCATCAATCGCCACGGCCGCCACCATGAGCAAAGTGGCCTACCCGTCGATGAAAAAGCTCGGCTACAGCGACGCCCTGTCCACCGGCGTGATTGCTGCAGGCGGCACGCTGGGCATCATGATTCCGCCGTCCACCATCATGGTGATCTACGGCATCATCACTGAAACCCACATCGGCAAATTGTTTGCTGCGGGCGTCATTCCAGGCATTTTCACCGCCATCTTGATGATGATCGCCGTCGTGCTCATGACCTGGCACGATCCAGAGCATGCCCCCGCAGGCGAAAAGTTCACCTGGGGCGAGCGCTTGACTGCATTGCGCGGCATCTGGGGTGTGCTGCTGCTGGTGGTGATCGTTCTGGGTGGCATCTACGGTGGCTTCTTCACCGCGACCGAAGGCGCAGGCATGGGAGCCACGGGGGCCTTCTTGTTTGCCCTGGCCCGCCGTGCGCTGAGCTGGAAAACGCTGTTCGAAGTGCTGACCGAATCGGCGCGCACGACGGCCATGCTGTTCACCCTGCTGATCGCAGCGACCGTGTTCGCCAACTTCGTGAACTTCACCACCATGCCCATGGAGCTCAAGGAATGGATCACCCATCTGGGCTTGTCACCCATCATGATTGTGGGCGCCATGATGGTGATCTACATCCTGCTGGGCACCGTGATGGAAGAGCTGACCATGGTGCTGCTGACCATCCCCCTGTTCTTCCCTATCGTGGTGGAACTCGGCTTTGATCCGGTCTGGTTTGGCGTGCTGATCGTGATGGTGATCCAGATCGGTCTGATTTCTCCGCCAGTCGGCATGAACCTGTTCGTGATCAACACCTTGCTGCCCAAAGTGGGCCTGGGCAACATCTTCCGCGGCGTCTGGCCTCAGGTGCTGGTGCTGGTGAGCACATTGGCAATCCTGCTGTTCTTCCCCGGCCTGAGCCTGTGGCTGCCATCGATGATGGACTGATCGCGACATCAAGACGCTGCAAGCAAAACGGCACGCTGATCAGCGTGCCGTTTTGCTTGAGTGTCACCGATGACTCAGCGTGGGGCGCCCACCGAGTGGATGACCCGTTGCGGGTAAGGAATCTCGATCCCTCGCGCTTGGAATCGACTCAGGATGACACGGTTGATGTCTGACTTCAGGTTGAGTTGCCCGTTTTCAGGGTCCTGAATCCAGTAGATCACCGTGAACTCCAGCCCATCCGCACCAAAAGCCGACAAGGCCACCGACGGCGCCGGATCGGACAACACACGCGGCTGCTCGACACAGGCCTGTTTGAGCATGTCCATGACCTCGTCCACCGGGCTGTTGTAGGCCACCGAAACCACCGTGGACTGCCAAACCTTGGGATCGGTCAACGACAGGTTTTCAACCCGCTGGGTGATCAGCAATTCATTTGGCACGATGGACTCGCGCCCCGTGGGTGAACGGATCACGGTGTAGCGCGCCTTGATGTCAGTGATCCGGCCTTCAAAGTTGTCGACCTTGACGCTGTCACCGATGCGCATGCTGCGCTCGGCCAGGATGACAAAACCACTGACATAGTTGGCCGCCAGCTTCTGCAAGCCAAAGCCGATGCCCACACCCACCGCACCGCCAAGCACAGACAGCGCCGTCAGATCGATGCCCACCGAAGACAGCGCCAGCAGCAAGCCCACAAACATGAGCAGGACACGCACGGTGTTGCTGATGACTTTGCGCAGCGACAAATCGCTGCCGGTGGCCGATCGAAGCAAGCGCGATTCCAGCGCAGAGGACACCCACAGCGTGACGATCAGCACGGCACCTGCCGTGAGCGCGCCTTCGATCAGGGTCCGCACCGACATGGAAGAGCCCCCCATCTTCCAGTGGATCTGGTCAAGCTCCTCCAACAACAGCGGCAGGATGCCCGAGACCCACAACACCACCGCGACCCAGGCCAGCCAGGAAATCGTGCGCTCGAGCATGCGCACAAATGCCGCCTGGCCAAAAGCCACCTGCAAGACCTTCACGCCCAGCCGGATCAGGGCCAGGGACGTGCAAACGGGCAGCAGGATGTCGAACAACGCAACCGTGTGTTCCTGCGCCAGAAAGGCGCGGGCGCCAAAGGTCAGTCCCCACAGCAAGGCAGGAAACAGCGCTCCATCGATCAGCTTGTTGCCCAGCAGCACCGACAGGTTCGACTCGTGAAAGGCACGACGCACCAGCCAGACCATGAGCCAGGCGGCGAGCACGCAGCCGGCGAACACCGCCAGCGCCAACAGGGAATCCGGCTTGGCCAGCGAATCGAGCCAGGCCAGCGGATCGGCAATGCGTGCCGACTTCAGGTTCGCCATGCCGGGCTCCGTTTCTCGATGAAGGCCTGCACGCCTTCCTGCGCCACCTCATCGATCATGTTGCAGGCCATGGTCTGGCCGGCGAGCTGGTAGGCGGCTTCGATGCCCATCTCGGCCTGTTGGTAAAAGAGCTGCTTGCCCATGGCCAAGGCCAGCCGCGGCTTGGACAGGATGGCCTGCAGCAAAGACGCCACCTCGGCATCGAGCTGATCGAGACCCACCACGCGATTCACCAGCCCCCGGCGCTGCGCCTCGGTCGCGTCAATGAAGCCGCCGGTCACCAGCATCTCCATGGCCTGCTTGGGCTGCATGTTGCGCGACAGCGGTACGCTCGGCGTGGCACAAAACAGGCCCACATCGATGCCATTGACGCCAAAGCGCACGCCCTCGGCCGCCACCGCCAGGTCGCACTGGGCCACCAGCTGGCAGCCCGCGGCTGTCGCGATGCCCTGCACGCGGGCAATCACCGGCACGGGCAGCTTGCGCAAGGCCAGCATCATGCGCGTGCACTGCGCAAAAAGCTGCTGGTAGTACGCCAGCTCGGGGCGGGCCTTCATTTCCTTGAGGTTGTGCCCGGCGCAAAACGCCTTGCCTTCGGCGCCCAGCACCACCGCGCGGGCGGTGTCATCGGCCACCACACCGGCGATGGCCTGCTGCAAGGCCTGCAACATGGACTCGCCCAGGGCATTGAAAGTGGCAGGGCTGTTGAGGGTCAGCCAGTGGACGCCACGCGCATCGCGCGTGTGGCGCAACTCACCATCGGACAGGATTTCTTGAGGGGTGTTCATGCCACCCATTGTGGCCCAAAGGGCCTGGGCCCGGCCAGCGCTGCGCGTCAGACGTCGGCCAGTGCCCGCAAGTGCGCCTCGACGCTGCGTGCCAGCGAGCTGAGGTTGTAGCCCCCCTCCAGACAACTGACGATGCGGCCCTTGGCATAGCGCTTGGCGATGTCCTTCATGCGCATGGTGATCCAGGTGTAATCCTGCTCGACCAGACCGAGCTGGCCCATATCGTCCTCACGGTGCGCGTCAAAGCCGGCACTGATCAGGATCAGTTCGGGCTGGAAGGCTTCCAGGCGCGGGATCCACATCACCTCGATGAGTTCCCGAATGTCCATGCCCTTGGTGTAGGCCGGCACCGGCACGTTTACCAGATTCGCCGCATTCGACTGTGAGCCCCCCTCCGGATAGAACGGGTGCTGAAAGAAACTGACCATCAGGATGCGGTCGTCACCGGCCACGATGTCCTCGGTGCCGTTGCC
>CAXRGK010000268.1:0-3566 GCA_964230145.1 Burkholderiaceae bacterium
TCCTGGGACTGACCTTGCTGGGCAATGCGGCTCATGCACAGGCTCCTGAAACCGTTCCATCCTTGGGCTCGGTCACGGTGATCGCAGCACCAACCCCCTACCGTCAGTTCGACAAGGTTGAAATCACAGGCTCTGCGATCCTGGCCAAAGAGGCGCGCGAGGCCTTGCCCATCCAGGTGCTGACACAACGTGACATCGCGCAAAGCGGGGCCACGGACCTGAGCAGCTTTGTGCAGCGTCTGCCGGTGATGCAGAACTTTTCCGAGTCCGGCATGGCCACAGGCAGCATCCAGGGCGGACCGGAAACGGCCGCCATCCATGGGCGACAGAGCGGGACGCTGGTGCTGCTCAACGGGCGGCGTCTGCCCTATTACGGCAGCCAGACCATCGTCGGCGAACGGGCCGTGGTGGATCTGAACTTCATCCCGCTGTCGGCGGTCGAAAAGATCGAAATCCTCACCGACGGTGCCTCCACCCGTTACGGATCGGACGCCGTGGCCGGCGTGGTGAACGTGATCACGCGCAGCCGGGTGCGCGGCCTTGCCCTGAGCGCGGAAACGAGCTTGCCATCGCTGCAGGGTGGTGCGCGCAAAGGCGCGAACCTGTCCTGGGGAAGCGGCGTCGTGGAACAGGATGGATACAGCCTGCGCACACATTTTTCCCTCAGCCACCAGCAGGCCGTGCTGGCGGGCTGGCGGCCCGTGGCCAGCGAGGGCGCGAGGTCTTTCGACATGCAGGGGGCCCGCTACTGGCTGGTTGGCCCTCACTACAGCGATTACAGCGCACCGGGTCGCAACTACCGGGACGCCACCGGCAAACAGCGCAACACCTACCAAGACGCCAACGGCCAATGCGAGCCAGGCTGGTACGAACTGGCTGTCGGGCAATGCACACGCAACGCACAAGCGCCCATCACGCTTTATCCCGAAACCCGCAAACAAAAGCTGTATCTCCAGGGTGAGCGCCTGCTGGACAACCGCTGGCTGCTGTTTGCCGACCTGATGCTGGGCCGACACACCCAGAACATGACCCCTTCCGGGACGTATTACACCTTCGACCAGCCCAGTGCGGATGGCTCGCGCACGTACCTGATGGACGGCGTGCCCTGGGGTTTGCTCCAGCAGCGCTACGACAATGACCTCAGGCATTTTGTGCTGGGGCTCAAGGGGGAGGCCGCGGGTTGGGACTTCTCGCTCGGCGCCAGCCACGGCACCCACCGCGTGGAGCGCAATTACACCGGTGGAATTGTCAGCGCAGGTTATGACAGCGTTCGGGTTTTGCCACAGGAAATCAACCTGCACCCCGACCAATACTCAGACACCACCCGGACCCAGTTTGCACGCTACGCTTATGCCGGCAACTTCTGGATGGACACCGGGAAAACCACACTCGACGCAGCCCATCTGCTGGCCAGCCGGACCCTTGTGGACACCGATGCCGGCCCGGTCCGCCTGGGCTGGGGGCTGGACGCCCGCCGGGAATCGGCCTGGTACCAATCCCATACTCCAGACCGGCCGAACTGGGACGGCACTCGCCGGGTCTGGGCCACGTATGCCGAACTGCTCTGGCCGATGCATGAACGGCTCGAAGTGACGACCGCACTGCGGCACGACCGGTATTCGGACTTTGGCAACATCACCACAGGCAAACTGGGCTGGAAATTCCAGCTGGTCGAACGCGCCTGGCTGCGCGGCTCGCTGGGCACCGGCTTCAGGGCACCGACACTGGGCCAGCTGGTACCCAAAACCACCAGCTACATCGGCACCAGCGACTACACCCTCACCGTCATGGGCAATCCCGATCTGAAACCGGAACGTTCGCGCCAATGGACCCTGGGCGCCCAGTGGGAGCCCTCGCGTCAGTGGAGTCTTGGTTCAGATGTCTGGAATCTGGATGTGCGGGACACTTTTGGCGTGCTGTCACTTGAACATATTGTCAACGCCACAGAACTGCAAAACCGCTACAGAGACCCCAACAACAGCGGCAATTTCATCGTTCCCAACATGAATCTGGGCCAATCGCTGGCTCGCGGGATGGACTACTACCTGCGCTGGCGCCAGCCGTTTGACCATGGACGCTGGCAACTGGCCGTGCGAGGCACCATGATGTTCAAGTCGATGCAGGACGCCGGTCAGGGCATGGTCTCAAATCTGGGGGTTTACACCGCGGCCAGCCAGACCTTCGTGCCGCGACACCGGCTTTCCGTGATCCCGAGCTTTGAACGCAACGGCTGGACCTATTCAGCCGCCCTGCATCACCATTCGGCGCACAAAGAAACCCTTATGCTGAGTGCGATGAACGATGGCCCTGCCCTGTCGTACACGCACCGTGTCGCCAGTTTCACCACGCTCGATCTGGCGGTGCAGGGCCGCTGGGACAAGCACTGGGACTTCGGCGCCAGCGTGCTCAACGTCACCAACCGCATGCCGGCGCTGACTTTCAATTCAGTCAATGCCCTTATTGGCGTGGACACCCGCGCAGGCGACTACTACGGCCGTCGCCTGCAGCTCAAGGCCCAATACCGGTTCTGAGGCCCTGCTCAGCCCGTCAACTCGGTCTCGTGCATCCAGGCGGCGTGCTTGGGGGCGCGCTTGGTTTGGGCCCACTCATTGAGCATGTCCCACTTGCATTCATCGAGCTTTTTGTACATGTCGGGCGTACCGGTGTTGCAGGCCAGTTCCAGCCGGTGACCATTGGGGTCGAAGAAGTAGATGCTCTTGAAGATGGTGTGGTTGGTCGGGCCGATCACGTCGATGCCCGCATCGAGCAGGCGCTGTCTGGTGTCTTCGAGCGTCTTCATGCTGTCGACCTCGAACGCGATGTGCTGCACCCAGGGCGGGGTGTTTTCGTCGCGACCCATGGTCGGCGAATTGGGCAGCTCGAAGAAGGCCAGCACATTGCCGCCGCCGGCATCCAGGAAGACGTGCATGTAGGGGTCGGGCGCCTTGGTGGAGGGCACCAGGTCTTCGGCAATCGCCAGCACGAAGTCCATGTTCAGGTGCTTGACGTACCACTCGACGGTTTCCTTGGCGTCCTTGCAGCGGTAGGCCACGTGGTGGATCTTGGTCAGTTTCATGGGGTCTCCAGTGGAGGGGTTGAATTTTGGTGGGAGCGCGCCCCTGCGCGCGAAAGCATTCGGCCGCAGGGGCGGCCTCCTACACGGCGTTTTTGGCCGCCTGAACCGCCTCGCGCAGCACGCGCAGGTCGCCAATGTGGTTGGCCAGCAAAAGGATCAGGCGCGCGTTCAGCGCATGGCTTTCCTCTTCGCTTAGCCCGTCATGGGTGGCGATCAGTTCGGCGTAAAAGCTGTCGGGGTCCGGAATGTTCGGATTTGTGTTCAAGGCCATCTGTTCAGTCCTTTCCACAGGCGCGGCGCAGTGCGGCCTTTACGGCTGTTTCGTCATAGTGGCTCCAACGACCCGCAACGTGTTGGTCAGGCCGGATCAGGTAGACCGCGCTTTCCGCCTGCCCGAGATAGCGTTCGGCCAAGGCGTCAGAAACATCGCCTAGCGCGACGCGACGCGCTGTCACGCCGTCTGCATCAACACCGGCGTCAGGTGCATCGC
>CAXRGK010000269.1:0-9109 GCA_964230145.1 Burkholderiaceae bacterium
GCTGTTTGGCGGCCTGGTCGAGATCGTGCCCCTGTTTTTCCAGAAGTCGACGACCCAGCCGGTGGAAGGCCTCAAGCCGTACACCGCCTTGCAGGTGGCCGGTCGCGATGTCTACATCCGCGAGGGCTGCTACAACTGCCACTCCCAGATGATCCGCCCCTTCCGCGCCGAGACCCTGCGTTATGGCCCGTACTCGGTGGCTGGTGAATTCGTCTACGACCACCCCTTCCAGTGGGGCTCCAAGCGCACCGGTCCGGACCTGGCCCGTGTGGGCGGTCGCTACAGCGACGAGTGGCATCGCATCCACCTGAACAACCCGCGTGACGTGGTGCCCGAGTCCAACATGCCGGCTTACCCCTGGCTGGAAAAGAACACTGTGGACCACACCACGATTAGCTCCCACATGAAGGGTCTGCGTACCCTCGGCGCACCTTACTCGGACGAAGAAATCGCCAAGGCAGGTGATGACGTCAAGGGCAAGACCGAGCTGGAGGCCGTCATCGCCTACCTGCAAGGTCTGGGTGTGCACCGCAAGTAATCCGGGAGTCGAACACCATGGACATCAACACCCTGCGCTCCATCGTGACCGTGCTGGCCTTTGCCTGCTTCGTGGGCATCGTGCTGTGGGCCTGGTCGCGGCGCAACCAGGAACGCTTTGACGATGCGGCGCGCCTGCCGCTGCGTCATGACGACTGAGCCATGACCGACAAGAATTCAAAGGAAACGAAATGAGCGACTTCACTGGCAACTTTTGGCACCTGTTCGTGGCCGGCATCACCGTGGTGGGCATGATCGCCTGCCTGATCCTGCTGTGGTTCTCGGGCAAGACCAAGGCCATGACGGCCAACGACAACACCACCGGCCACGTCTGGGATGGCGATCTGCGTGAAATGAACAATCCTCTGCCGCGCTGGTGGGTCGGTCTGTTCATCATCACCGTGGTCTTCTCCCTCGTGTACCTGGCCTTCTACCCGGGTCTGGGCAACTTTGCCGGCAAGTTCGGCTGGTCTTCGCAGGGTCAGTACGACACCGAAGTGGCCAAGGCCAACGAGCAGGTGGCGCCGCTTTACGCCAAGTTCCAGGGCATGCCGCCCGAAGATGTGGCCAAAGATCCGCAAGCCATGGCCATTGGCGACCGCCTGTTCATGAACAACTGCGCGCAGTGCCACGGCTCGGATGCTCGCGGCAGCAAGAGCTTTCCCAACCTGGCCGACGCCGACTGGCTGTGGGGGGGCACGCCTGACAAGATCAAGGAAACCCTGGTGCAGGGCCGCAACGGCGTGATGCCGCCCATGGCTGCTGCCGTGGGTTCGCCTGAAGATGTGCGCAATGTGGCCCACTATGTGCTCAGCCTGTCGGGCAGCCCGCACGACTCGCTGCGCGCCTCGCTGGGCAAGTCCAAGTTTGGTGCCTGTGCAGCCTGTCACGGCATGGACGGCAAGGGCAACCACGCCATGGGCGCCCCCAACCTCACCGACGACGTCTGGCTGCACGGCTGGGGCGAGAATGCCATCGTCAACATGATCAACAACGGCAAGAACAACCAGATGCCGGCGCAAGCCGCCAAGCTGACCGAAGGACAGATCCATGTCCTGGCCAGTTACGTCTGGGGCTTGAGCAATGTCAAGGCGGCAACAGCCCAATAAGCTTACAGTCTGAGGGCCCCGCAAGGGGCCCTTTTCAATTTGACGGGAAGCAGTTTTGGATCCTCAGGAAAATTCCCCACGCAAGATCGTGCCCATCACTCCAGTGCCTGCAGGCGACGAGAGCACGCAGGAAATGATCTCCCTGTATGCAGCGCACAAAAAAATCTATCCCCGCAGTGTGCAGGGCATCTTTGCGTACTGGCGCTGGATTTTGGTGTTTGCCACCCAGCTGGTGTTTTACGGGCTGCCCTGGCTCGAGTGGGGCCAGCGCCAGGCGGTGCTCTTTGACCTGGGGGCCAGGCGGTTTTACATCTTCGGCATCGTTCTGTATCCGCAGGACTTCATCTACCTGACCGCGATCCTCGTCATTTCGGCGTTCTCGCTGTTTCTGTTCACTGCAGTGGCGGGCCGTTTGTGGTGCGGCTATGCCTGTCCGCAGACCGTTTACAGCGAAATATTTCTGTGGGTGGAGCGCAAGATCGAGGGTGACCGCACCGCACGCATGAAGCTGGATGCGGCCGACATGTCCCTCGAGAAACTCTTCAAGAAGTGGTACAAGCACATCGTCTGGATTGGCATCGCCATGTGGACAGGCTTCACCTTCGTGGGGTATTTCACGCCGATTCGTGATCTGGGGATGGAATTCCTCACCGGCAGCATGAGCTCCTGGGAGGTCTTCTGGGTGTTCTTCTACGCGTTTGCGACCTACGGCAATGCCGGTTTCATGCGCGAGCAGGTCTGCAAGTACATGTGCCCTTACGCACGCTTCCAGAGCGCCATGTTCGACAGGGACACGCTGATCGTCACTTACGATGAGGCGCGCGGCGAACCCCGTGGCGCCAGATCCAAAAAGGCCGACCCCAAGGCCCTTGGCCTCGGTTCCTGTGTGGACTGCAGCCTGTGCGTGCAGGTCTGTCCGACGGGTATCGATATCCGCAAAGGTCTGCAGTATGAGTGCATCGGCTGTGGCGCCTGTGCCGATGTGTGCGACACCGTGATGGACAAGGTCGGCTATCCCAGGGGCCTGATCAAGTATTCCACCCAGAACGCCATGGCGGGGGGCTGGAGCCGTGAGCAAACCTGGAAACGGGTGCTGCGCCCGCGGGTGTTGCTCTACACGGGCATCCTGCTGGCGGTGACGCTGGCCCTGCTTTCGAGCCTGGCGCTGCGCAAACCCTTCAAGGTCGATGTGGTGCGCGACCGCGCCGCCCTGGCCCGCATCGTGTCGGGTGGTCAGATCGAAAACGTCTACCGTTTGCAGATCATGAACGCCGCAGAAAAGACCTTGCACTTCAAACTCGAAACCGAAGGCCTGCCTGGCCTGCGTATCGTGACCGAAACGGACGTGCTGGTGCCGGCTACCGAATCCCGTTGGGTGTCCGTGCGGCTGCAGTTGCCTTACGATGCCGCCAAGCCGGGCTCGCACCCGATCCATTTCCACATCCAGTCCTATGAAGAGGGTCAGCAAGTGGTCGGTCGGATCGAGGAAAAATCGGTTTTCCTGGTGCCCCGCTGATCAGACAGGACATTCATGAACACATCCCAGAATCCGCAAAACTCGCAGCGCCCCTGGTGGTCTTTTGGCCATGTCTGGCTGCTGATCGCGGGACCGGCCGTCGTGGTGGTCGCTGGTTTCTTCACTTACTACCTGGCGGTGCGCTCGCCCGACCCGGTCTTGCCTACGCAGGTGCCGGTCAAAGCCGAGAGCCAGGGTGGTGGGGACATCAGCCAGGCGCCGGCGGTACAGGCCCGAAACCATGCCGCTACCGGCGAGCTGCCGGTGCAAGCAAACAAAAAGCCCTGAACACGGCATCCAAGGAGACGCAAATGCTGATGCAACGAATGATGTGGATTGCCTGGCCCGCTTTCCTGGTGGCCGGTCTGCTGGAGATACTGGTCTTCGGGCTGGTGGATCCCGAGGATCTGCACTGGTTCGGGCACCCGCTGGCGCTCAGCCGGCAAGGGGTTTACACGCTGGCGTTTTTTGCGTTCTGGATGCTGACCATGGCCTCCAGTGCGCTGACGACCTTGCTGTCCATGTCACCGTTTGAAGTCAACCGTTGCCCGGTGCCCGAAGACCAACGCCCCCAGGATTGCGCGCGCAATTGCTGCTGACTTCCAGCGGCCCCGTGTCCGGGGTGCTGCAAGGTCAGTGGCAGGCAGCCTGGTGGTTCACCAGGCGTTGCAGGGCCTCGGTGCTCAGGATGCGCACGTGGCGCTGCTTGACCTCGACGATGCCATCTTCGACGAATTTCGAGAAGGTGCGGCTCACGGTTTCGAGTTTGAGTCCCAGATAGCTGCCGATTTCCTCGCGCGTCATGCGCAGGACCAGTTCGGATTGGGAAAAGCCGCGCGCATGCAGGCGCTGCACCAGGTTGAGCAGGAAGGCTGCCAGACGCTCTTCGGCGCGCATGCTGCCCAGCAGCAGCATCACGCCGTGCTCGCGCACGATTTCGCGGCTCATGATCTTGTGGACATGGCTCTGCAGGGCGGTGACTTCGCGCGAGAGCTCCTCGATGCGCTCAAAAGGCATGACGCAGACTTCGGCGTCTTCCAGGGCCACGGCATCGCAGGTGTGGTGGTCGTTGACGATGCCGTCCAGGCCAATGATCTCACCGGCCATCTGAAAGCCAGTCACCTGGTCGCGGCCATCTTCGGTGGCCAGGCAGGTCTTGAAGAAGCCGGTGCGGATGGCGTAGAGCGAAGTGAATTTCTCACCATTGGTGAACAAGGTGCTGCCCCGCTTGATTTTCCGGCGCGTAGCGACCAGGTCGTCGAGGCGATTGATATCGTTTTCCGAGAGGCCCATCGGCATGCACAGTTCCCGCAAATTGCAGTTGGAACAAGCGACTTTGATGGTTTGGGGATTCATATCGGTGACTTTCAATGCTGTCGGTCTTGCCTTGGATCAACTTCTTATTGGACACCAAAAATCAGGGTTTCTACGCATTCCGACCGGTTCAGTGCCAATTTAAAGCCTGAGTTGATGTGGGTCAAGACTCCAAACGGTATATCTCGGCACAGTGCAGGCTACGTTTAAAACAATTGTCTTCGCCTTGTCGCAATGTCTCTGATCACGCCCGAATTGCTGACCCGTTTTGATGTGGCGGGGCCGCGTTACACCTCTTATCCAACGGCCGATCGGTTCGTTGAAGCCTTTGCCGAAGCCGATTACATCCAGGCGCTGGACCAGCGCCGAGAGGCCACGCGCCTGAAAGGCCAGCCGCTGTCGTTGTATGTGCACATCCCGTTTTGCGAATCGCTGTGCTACTACTGTGCCTGCAACAAGATCATCACCAAGCACAAAGAGCGTGCAGCAACCTATTTGCGTTACCTGACGCGCGAGGTGGAACTGCAGGTGGCTCACTTGGGGCAGGGGCACTCGATCAGCCAGTTGCACCTCGGGGGAGGCACGCCAACTTTTCTGAGTGACGATGAACTGCGCGAACTGGTGGCCATGCTGCGTCGGCATTTCCATTTCGTGCCGGGCGGTGAATACTCGGTCGAGGTAGATCCCCGCACCGTGGATGAAAACCGCCTGTCCGTCTTGGCCGAGTTGGGTTTCAACCGTCTGAGCTTTGGCGTGCAGGACTTCGATCCTGCCGTGCAAAAAGCCATTCACCGCGTACAGCCTGCCGAGAAGGTTTTTGCCATGGTGCATGCCGCGCGCGCCTTGGGTTTTGAGTCGGTCAATGTGGACCTGATTTACGGCCTGCCGCTGCAGACGCCCGAATCGTTTGCGCGGACGTTGGCACAAGTCAACGAACTGCGTCCTGACCGCATCGCGCTGTACGCGTATGCACACCTGCCCGAGCGTTTCAAGCCGCAGCGCCGCATCCACGCTGCCGAGTTGCCGCTGGCGGGTGCCAAGGTGGCCATGCTGGCCCAGTCGCTCGATGCCTTCAACGACGCCGGCTATGTCTACATCGGCATGGACCACTTTGCCTTGCCCGACGATGCGCTGGCTGTGGCCAAGCGTCAGGGGCGGCTGCACCGCAACTTTCAGGGCTACAGCACCCAACCCGACTGCGACCTGATCGCGCTGGGTGTCTCGGCCATTGGCCGCATGGGGGCGACCTACAGCCAGAACGCCAAGACCATCGAAGAGTATTGCGATGCATTGGACCAGGGGCATCTGCCGATTGTTCGAGGCATGGCGCTCTCGCGCGATGACCTGATCCGCCGTGCCGTGATCATGGCGCTGATGTGCCAGGGCCAGCTGCAATTCGAGTCGATCAATCTGGCCTGGCTGATCGACTTCAAGACCTACTTCGCCAGTGAAATGCAGATGCTGCAGGAGATGCAGGATCAGGGCCTGGTCCAACTGACCGACACAGGTATTGAAGTGAGCACCATGGGCTGGTTCTTCGTGCGGGCGGTGGGCATGGTGTTTGACCGCTATTTGCAGCAAGGCCTCAGCCGCGCGCAGTTCTCCAAAATTCTCTGATCTCTTACGATCAGGACATGCAAAGTTCCCTGGCATTGACAGCCCTGCTCATGGGCTTGGCGGGTGGCCCGCATTGCGTGGCCATGTGCGGTGCAGCCTGCGCAGGTTTCGGGCAGGCTGCTGGTGAACGCAGGGTGCAGGCACTCACCGCGTTCCAGCTGGGGCGTCTACTGGGTTACAGCGTGATGGGGGCCTTGGCTGCAGTGAGTGTGCAGGGCCTGGGCTGGCTGACCACGCAATCTGCCGTGATCCGTCCGCTCTGGACGCTGCTGCATCTGGCTGCCATGGCTTTGGGCATCCTGTTGATGCTGCAGGCCAGACAGCCCGTCTGGCTCGACCACTCTGCCCGGCGTTTGTGGGCCCAGGTTCGCCGTTTTCATGAACGCCGTGGGGCGCTGGCCCCCTTGCTGGTGGGGGCACTGTGGGCGCTCATGCCTTGTGGTTTGCTGTATTCGGCCTTGATGGTGGCGGCGCTCACCAGCAGCGCCGCTGATGGCGCCTTGACCATGGGGTTGTTTGCGCTGGGCAGCAGTGTGAGCCTGTGGGCCGGGCCGTGGCTGTGGTTGCGTTTGCAAACCTTGGGCGATGGCGCCTGGGGCATGCGCTTGGCCGGCTTGGCCCTGTTTGCCGTGTCGGCCTGGGGTCTGTGGATGGGTCTGGTGCATGACCAGGCCCCGTGGTGCGCGACGCCCGCCTGATCAGGCGATCAGACCTTTGTAGAGCATGTAGGCGGCCAGCAGGTACAGCACGCCCGCAAACACACGCTTGAGTTGTTTGACAGGCAGTTTGTGCGCAGTGGATGCGCCGACCGGTGCCATCAGCACGCTGCAGCTGGCGATCACCACCAGGGCAGGCAGCCAGAGGTAACCAAAAGAGTAGGGCGGCAAATCGTTGAGCGACTGGCCGCTGACGATGTAGCCGGCCACATTGGCCAGCGCGATCGGAAAACCCAACGCAGCGCTGGTGGCCACGGCATTGTGGATGGCCACGTTGCACCAGGTCATGAAGGGGACGCTGATGAAGCCGCCACCTGCGCCGACCAAGCCCGACAGCAGGCCGATCAGGCCGCCCGCCCCCACCTGACCGGCAAAGCCCGGCATCTGGCGCGAAGGTGCCGGTTTCTTGTCCAGAAACATCTGTGTGGCCGAGAAACCCACGAAAGCCGCAAAAAACAGGGCCAGCGATGTGCCCTTGACCACTGCAAAAATCCCTACACTGCCCAGCAGGCTGCCCAGCACGATGCCCGGGGCCAGACCCTTGACCAGGTCCCAGCGCACCGCACCTTTCTTGTGGTGGGCACGCACGCTGGAGATGCTGGTGAAGATGATGGTGGCCATGGAGGTGGCAATCGCCATCTTCACCGCCAGGTCCGGGCTGACGCCTCGCTGGCCCAGCATCCAGGTCAGGAAAGGCACCATGACCATGCCTCCGCCAATGCCCAGCAGGCCCGCAAGAAAACCGGTGCACAGGCCAAGAATCGCCAGTTCAATGATCAGGGTGGGCTCAAGCATCATGGGGAGGTGAAAGGAGTGAAGAAGGTGTCTGCGAGTGCCACCGGACCGGCATCCTGAACCGGGGGTTCAGGTGGGCGAGGGCAGACTGGCGTTGGGTTCATCTGACGCGAGACGATCACGCTCACCAGCCGATGTACCAAGCCCGGGCTCAATGAGCATTGGTTCAAGGAAATATAAAGCCCGGCACGCACCGCAGACACATGCGATTGTAGGCGTTTGAGCGCCTGCTTGCCGGGCGTCAGAGCAGCTGACCGTCCTGGCCCAGCGCCTGATCGAGCCGCTGCAGCAGGCCGCTCAGACGCTCGGAAACGCCCTCTGGAGCAATGGCTGGGGCAGGCTGACTGGCTGGCGCAGCCGTCCCCTCGTGCTGATCAAAAGCCAGGTTCAGTGCGGCCAGCACGGCGATGCGGTCACGGGCCTTGATCTTGCCGGCGTCCCGAATCTTGCACATGGCCACGTCCACCCGGTTGACGGCAGCTTGCAAACGCTCTTCACCCCCTTCGGGGCAGCCGAGCAGGTAACTCTGGCCCATGATCTGGACTTCGATCTGTTTGGCAGTCATGTGGAGGACTCGCTCGAGGGTGCAGCAGGCAGGCGGTCGATCAGGGCGTCGACCCGGGCGCGCGCTGCCGACAGGCGGGACTTGAGCTGATCGCGTTCCTGGGTCAGGGTCTGGACCTGTTGGGACAGCAGGGCATTGGTGCGCTGCAGCTCTTCATGGCGAAGCAGCAGGTGTTCCACACGTTCGGCGATTTGGTCGATGAGATCGTTGTTGGCCATGGCACACGGAGGCAGCGGGCGATTCGCCATTGTAGGGGGTCCGTCACCTGAGCAGCCCAGGCCCGGCCGGCCCGTAGGAATGGCGAAAGGCAAGCCCGTAAAATATGGATCTGTTGGTGCTCGCGGGTCTGTTCACGGCCTGCAGTTCAACGGGAAGCAGGGGGGAGATTCCGCCTTGGAGTCACCTAACCTGCGCTGCCCCCGCAACGGTAAGCAGACGAGTCCCGGTTTCAAACCGGCTCCGCTTTCATCTCACAAGCCACTGGTCGCCCTGAAACAGGTGACCGGGAAGGCGATGAAGGTCGCATCTGCCAGCCCGGATACCGGCCAACAAGGTGGTGTGCCTGCCAAGGTACACCGTGAAGCCCATGCACGGTCGGGGAAGGCGGTGCGGGCGTTTGACTTGTTTGTTTCTCATGAAAAAAAACCTCCCATGGCGCGTGGCTATGCCTGTGCTGTATGCGGCTGTTGCCGGCGTTTCTTCGACTCACGCGCAACTCCTCGAAACCAATCCCGTAGTGATCACTGGCAGTCGAGTTGCTGAGCCCCTCGCGGATGTATTGCCGTCCGTATCGGTGATCAGCCGCAAAGACATTGAAAAGGCTCAGGCTCCTACATTGGCCGACTTGCTCCAGGGTGAAGCCGGTGTGGAGTTTGGTCGTAATGGCGGTCCAGGCAGTGTGACTTCTTTCTTCCTGCGTGGGCAAAACAGCGTTAACACT
>CAXRGK010000270.1:0-10572 GCA_964230145.1 Burkholderiaceae bacterium
GCATTTGTGGAGGACTGCAGATGCTGGGCGAAGTGCTGATCGACCCCCATGGCATTGACGGTAACGCACCGGGATTGGGCTTGCTGCCCTTGGTCACCCAGTTTGTGCCGGACAAAAAGGTCACCAAGACCGAGGCGGCATTCGCCCAGATGCACGGCCCTTGGTCGGCTCTGAGCGGGGTCACTGTGCAAGGCTACGAAATCCACCATGGCCAGACACAAGCCCATCCGGCCATGCTGGCCGCTGGCACGCTCGTGCACGAGGTGATTCCCGGGTTGTGCTGGCAAAGCGGGGACGGCTTGGTGCTGGGCACTTACCTGCACGGTCTGCTGGAAAATCCGGCGGTGCTGCAGGCCTTGTTCGGCGCGCAAGTGCCAACGCTTGAGTCGGTGTTCGATGGACTGGCCGATTACATCGAACAGCACTTTTCCCCAAGTACGCTGGACGAACTCGTCAGGTAATGAGCTGATCAAGAATCGCCCGTTAAAGATGAGGTTGCCGGTAGGGTCTAGCCGGGCTGGCTTGCCCTTGTCGGGTCTCAGGCGCAACATGTCGCAGTGGCATGTCTGCCAATGTTCGCTGGCAGACGGCAGGGCTTGAAAGACGGAGGAATCATTTCCGGATTGCTGCGCTCTGCAGCGCGAAGCCACCCGCGGTGGAACCGGTGGCGCTTTTCAAGGAGTTGCCATGTCCAAAGTTCTGGTGCTGTATTACTCCACCTACGGTCATATCGAAACCATGGCGCAGGCTGTGGCCGAGGGCGCCCGGTCTGCCGGGGCCAGCGTGGACCTCAAGCGGGTGCCTGAAACCGTACCGGCCGAGATCGCCAAATCCGCGCATTTCAAGCTGGACCAGGCCGCCCCGGTGGCCACGGTGGCGGAGCTGGAACACTACGACGCGATCATTTTCGGTGCGCCTACCCGCTTTGGCCGCATGCCCGGCCAGATGGCCAGTTTCCTTGACCAGGCTGGTGGCTTGTGGGCGCGCGGCGCGCTGCACGGCAAGGTCGGTGGCGCTTTCACCTCGACCGCCACGCAGCACGGTGGGCAGGAGGTCACGCTGTTTTCCATCCTCACCAACCTGCTGCATTTCGGCATGGTGATCGTGGGCCTGCCCTACAGCCACCAAGGCCAAATGACTCTGGACGAGATTGTGGGGGGCAGCCCTTACGGCGCGACCACGATCGCCGGCGGTCAGGGGCAGCGGGTACCCAGTGCCATTGAGCTCGAAGGCGCAAGGCATCAGGGACGACTGATCGCCACCACGGCCAACCGCCTGTTTGACAGGCCGGCCTGACGGACCGGGGCGGGCCAGCATGGCCTCGGCGACGCATCGTCAGGAGCGGGATTCACTGGGCACGGTGGATGTCCCGGCCGGGTGTCTTTGGGGTGCACAGACCCAGCGCGCACTGCTGCATTTCCACATCTCGAGCGAGCGCATGCCGCCGGTGCTGAGCCACGCGCTGGCATCGGTCAAGCGGGCGTGCGCCCTGGTCAATGCCGAGCTGGGTCTGTTGTCTGCAGACAAAGCGCAGGCCATTGTCACGGCCGCGCAGGAGGTCGTGTCGGGTGTGCATGACGAGGCGTTTCCGCTGATGGTCTGGCAGACCGGCTCGGGCACGCAGACAAACATGAACATGAACGAAGTGCTGGCCAACCGGGCTTCGGAATTGCTGGGCGGTGGGCGAGGAGCGCAGCGCTTGTTGCACCCCAACGACGACATCAACCTGGGACAGTCGTCGAACGATGTGTTCCCCACGGCCATGCATGTGGCCGCCGCGCTGGCGATCCGTGCCAACGTGCTGCCCGCGCTGGAGGCCTTGCGCTTTACCCTGCAGGCCAAAGCCCAGGCCTTTGCTGGGCTCGTCAAGCTGGGTCGTACCCATTTGCAGGACGCCACGCCGATCACGCTGGGGCAGGAGCTGTCGGGCCATGTGGCTCAGCTCGAGCAAGCCGGACAATTGCTGACCGACGCCATGGTCTGGCTGTATCCGCTGGCCATCGGCGGCACGGCGGTGGGCACGGGTCTGAACACGCACCCTGAGTTTGGTGCGCGCGTGTCGGCTGAGCTGGCGCGGATGCATGGCCTGCCGTTTGTCAGCGCCGACAACAAGTTCGCGGCCCTGGCCGGGCACGAGCCACTGGTGGCTGTGCATGGCGCCCTCAAGACACTGGCCGTGGCCCTGACCAAGATCGCCAACGACCTGCGCTGGCTGGCGTCTGGGCCCCGTTCGGGTTTGGGGGAAATCCGACTGCCCGAGAACGAGCCGGGCAGCTCCATCATGCCCGGCAAGGTCAACCCCACCCAGTGCGAGGCACTCACCATGCTCTGCGCGCAGGTGATGGGCAACGATGTGGCCATTGCCATCGGCGCGGCTTCGGGCCATTTCGAACTCAATGTCTACAAGCCACTGATTGCCCACAACCTGCTGCAGAGCATCCGCCTGCTGGGCGACGGCATGCGCAGCTTCGACGTGCATTGTGCGCAGGGCATCGAAGCCAACCCGGAGCGCATGCGCGAACACCTGGAGCGCTCGCTCATGCTGGTCACCGCGCTGGTGCCGCACATCGGCTACGACCGCGCGGCCCGCATCGCCCGGCTGGCTTTTGAAAGCGGTACTTCGCTGCGTGAGGCGGCACTCTCACTGGGCGATGCCACGCCTGCGCAGCTGGACGAGTGGCTGCAGGCTGGAGCCATGCTGGGGCCGCACAACACCACCCCGCAGCACAAGGCCTGAATGCGCCGGTCGCTCAGTGTGCCAATGCGAAGTCGATGAAGCCGCGCTCCACCGAGGTGGAGACCAGTCGCACCTTCACCAACTGTCCCACCTTGAGTAAAGGGAATTCGCCCGTCAGCCGACCCTCGGTCGGCGGCTGGAAGATGCGCACCCAGGTGCCCTTGTCGCTGGCGCCGGTGACCACGCCATCGAAGCGCTGGCCGATGCGATCGTGCAGCAGCAAGGCGGCTTCGGATTTGCGGACCTGACGCTCCACCTTTTGCGCTGCATCTTCCTGCTGCGTACAGTGGCTGGCCAGCGCCTCGAGTTCGTCGTTGGAGTAGGGCGGTTTGTCCCCCGCCAGCGCCGCCTTGATCAGACGCAGCGTGATCAGATCGGGGTAGCGCCGGTTGGGAGCGGTTGAGTGCATGTAGTCGCGCACCGCCAGACCAAAGTGGCCGATGGGCTGTTTGCCGGGGCGTTCCACCACGTATTCGCCCGAACCCATGAGCTTGATGATGACCAGCGACAGGTCGGGAAAACGCAAGGGATCAAGCTTGTGCTGCTGTGCCAGGAAGGTTTCCAGTGCCTTGCCGTCAGGCTGTCGGGGCAGGGTCGCGCCATGCTCGAGTGCCACCTCCACAATCCGCTGCCAGCGTTCGGGCGAGCGCACCACCCGCCGCAGCGACGCGCGACCGTGGCGCGCCAGAAAGTGGGCGGTGCAACCGTTGGTGGCGATCATGAATTCCTCGATCAATTGGCGCGCGCGGTTTTGCTCTTGCTGCCTGATCTCGCTGATCCGGTCACCTTTGAACTGTGCTCGGGGTTGAAAGGTTTCGAATTCCAGCGAGCCTTCGGCACGCCGCAGCACGCGCAGTTTCTGGGCCAGCTCGTCCTGCAGGCGCAGTTGGGTGGCCATGCCCGGCACTCGCCGTGCCGGCTCGGGCAGGTCGCCTTCGCCGACGATCCAGGCCGATACCGCGTCGTAGGCCAACTGCGCCTTGTTGCGCACCAGCGCCCGGTAGCTCAGGGCATGCACCAGCATGCCGTCGCCGCTGAAGACCATTTCCGTGACCAGGGCCAGCCGGTCTTCATCCGGATTGAGAGAGGTCAGGTCGGTGCACAGCCGCTCGGGCAGCATCGGGAACACACGCGCCGAGGTGTAGACCGATGTCGTGTTCATGCGGGCATGCCGGTCAACCGGAGAGTCCTTTTTGACCAGAGCGTCCACATCGGCCACGGCCACATACAGGCGCGCCTCGCCGTGGTGCAGCGGCTCGATTGCCGTCAACTGGTCCAGATCGCGCGAATCGTCGTTGTCGATCGAGCACCAGGGCAGAGCGGTCAGGTCACGGATGTCGCTGCCGGACTCGCTGGCTGCCTGTTTGAGCCGAGCCACCTGCTGCTGCACGGCAGTCGGGAACTCGGGCTCGAGCCCGCGGCTGAACATGGCCCAGGTGGCAATGGTGTTGAGGCTGGTGCGGTGGTTGGACAGGGCGTGGCGCATGCGCTCTCCGTGGTGCGGCACAGCACTTATACGCCAAACCCTCACGGCTGTGTCGCTGCCGGCCTTCGGTGTGTTGGCTACACCACCACAGCAAGGCCTTTCAGGTCGCCTTCTTTTTCTTGCCGGCTCGGGAGACTGGGGGAGCGGCCTTTTTGGGCGACAGTTGCTGACGTGCGGCTTCGTCGAGACACAGCAGCGTGTCGACGTGGTTCATGAAACGGTTCAGGTAGTCCGGAGAGATGTCGCGCATCAGGCCGAGTGCGCGAAGCACCAGCATGTGCGAGTTGATGGGGCCCGCATTCTGGGGAGCCTGCGCCATGGCCTGCGAGACCTGCTTTTGCACACTGATCTTGCGCAGTTGTTTCCGGAACTGCTGCACACGGGGGCTCTCGCCACGCCAGCCTGCGTTCTGCAGCTTCTGCACGGGCGAAGTCCCCGTGCTCGGCGGCTTCATGTCCCGCAGCAAGAGGGCCAGTGGCGAGGGCGGTGCAGACTCCGTGGGGGCGAGGGCCTTGCTGGATGCAGCAGCCATGCGCGATCTGAAATCCTGCAATGCCTGGTTCAACCGGGTCAGGAGCAATGCTTGAGCCGGACCGTTGTGGCTGCGGATGCGTTCGGCCAGCACTTCGATGTAGTGCCAACCTACGGGATCCATGCGTGCAGCGCCCGCTTCGCGCAGCGCGAGCAGTGGGTCGCAGGTGGGCGAAAGCTCGGTCATCGGCGGGAGCTTGCAATGTCGTTGGTGGTCTTGGGTACCGGTGCCATTTCCACACGGCGGTTCTGGGCGCGGGCTTTCTCGCTGGTGTTGGGCACCAGGGGCTGTTCCTGGCCGAACGCGGCAGCAAACAGCATGGACGAAGGTATGCCTTCTTCAATCAGGGTGCGGGTCACCGTCAGGGCACGCTGGGCCGAGAGTTCCCAGTTGTCTTCGAACTTCTTGTTGCGGCTGCGGATGCTCTGGTCATCGGTGAAACCGCTGACCATGAGGATTTCCTCGCGCGAAGCCAGGTAACTTTTGAGTGGCCCGACCAGACTTTTGAGCAGTTTGCGGCCTTCAGGCTGCAGCTGATCGGAATTGAGTTCAAACAGCAGCTTGCCGCTGATGCCAATGCGACCGTTGCTGAGCGTGATGCGGCCAGTGGCCAGCGGGATGGCCAGGGCCTGTTCCAGCGTCTGGCGCTTTTGCTCCTCGATCTGGCGTTTCTGGACTTCGGCTTCGAGGTTGGAGGCCATTTCCAGTTGGGTGGCCATGACGCCCACCAGCAGCAGCACAAAGGCGCCCAGCAGGCCGGTCATCAGGTCGGCGAACGAAATCCACGTCGGGGTGGTGGCCTCGCTTTCGGCTTCCATCTCCAGCATCAGGCGGCTCCTGCGGTCTGGCGTTGCTGCAGGGCTTCGAGCACGTCTTTCTGGCTGCTGATACTCAGGTCGATGATTTCGCGCGCCTGGGCCACGTAGTAGGCCAGTTGCTCGTCGCTGCGCGTCATCGACTGGCCAATCGCCGCCTCAATGCGCTGCAGGTTGGCGATCAGTTTCTCGTTGGTCTCGTTGAAACTGCGCACGGCAAAGCCGAAGGTCTCGCCCAGGCTGGCCACGTCCACCGCGCTGGCCGTCAGTTGCGCGGCCACATCGCCCAGCTTGCCGGTCTCAGCAGCCACATGGGCATGGAACTGCTCGCTGGCCTCGGCCAGCGAGGCCTGGCTGGCGCTGACCAGTGCGTCGATCACGCCGCGCTGTTCGGTAGAGGCGTGGTTGATCGCGTCCAGCAGGGTGCTGAGCGTGCCCAGGATGCGGGTGCGCTCTTCGAGCAGGGCGTTGTCGCGCGACACGCTGACCGAGATTTCCTGGCGCAGCTGGCCAATCACTTCGGCTGCGGCTTTGGGCGCTTCGGAGGCCGTCTCGATCAGGCGGGTGATCGGGTCTTCCAGTGCTGTGCCCAGCGAGGTCAGGTGCTGCGTCACGGCGGTCTGTAGCTCGGCCAGGCGGGCCACGGCGGCTTCGCCGCGCTGGGCTTCCTGCTCGCGCAGGGCAGACAGTTCAGTGCGCAGCAGGCTGGCCAGTTCTTCGGAGCGGCGGGTGTGCTGGGCGGCGGCCTCGGCTTCGGAGGCGATGCGCGCACGCACCAGCTCTTCGCTGCTGGCCAGCAGGCGGGTGATCTCGGCCACGGTTCGGGTGCTGTGGTGTTCGCTGTCGCTGCGGATCTGCGCGGCGGTCTGGCTCAGGGCGTCAACCACCTGCTGCTGTTGGGCCAGGGTCTGCTCGCCGGAGGCCTGCCAGCGGGCCTGAAGGCCGCTGGCCATGGTGTCGAGCGCCGTCTGCCAGGCGGCCAGGCGCTGTTCGTCGCTGGCTGCGTGCAGGTCCTGTACGCGCTGGATGTCGGCCAGTGTTTGCTGTGCCTGGGTCTGCACCTGGGTGGTGATGGCTTGCGCGGTCCGGGTGAGGGTGTCGCAAATCGCCTGCTGCTGCGCCAGTGTCTGGCTGCCGGTGCTTTGCCACTGGGTTTGCAGGCCGGTGGCCATTTCCTGCAGCGAGGCTTTCCAGCCGTCCAGGCGTTGCTGGTCGGCGCTGTTTTGCTGCGTTTGCTGTTCGGCCCACGCGCTGCGCACGGCGGTCACCAGATCCTGAGCACGGGTGTCGAAGGTCTGGCCAAACTGCTGCAGCGTGCGGTCCACACCGGCCAGCAGCCCGGCGCTGGCCTGTTCGTGTTGGGCCAGCGCGGCGCTCCAGGTCTGGGCCACGGCTTTTGCGCTGCTGCTGAACTGCTGGTTGAGGGTGTCCAGCTGCGTTTGGGTACTGCCCACCATGCGTTCGTGCATGGTTTGCGCTTGCTGCGCCATCTCGGCCATGGTGGCCTGCACCACCGGGCGGATGCTGTCGCTGGCCAGCTGCATGCTTTCGCTCAGGCTGCTGCGCATGGACTGGTCCACCGAGCGGGCGAGATCGCTGTAGACGGCTTTCACCTCGCGGTGAAAGCCTTCCTGATTCGCGAGCAGGCGGTCGCTCAGTTGCTGGCTGTGGCGCTCCATCTGCGCCATAAGCGACTGCAGCTGCTCCACCACCAGCGGCAGGGCCTGGGACTGCTGTTGCAGGGCGCGGAAGGTTTCCTGGCGCTGGTGCGCAAGCGAGAAATGGCGCAGGCCGGTGCCGATCAGCACATCGAGCACCTGCGCCGCCTGCGCACGTTCGCGGCGCGAGAGGCTGGACATCAGGCCCAGCATGGCCGAGGTGGCCACACCCGCCACCGAGGTGCCGAAGGCCAGACCCAGGCCTTTGATCGGCTCGGAAAACGCGGCGCGCATGCCCTGCACGCTGCTGGTGCCTTCGAGCGCGAACACCGCGCCGTTGAGCGTGACCACCATACCCAAACAGGTGCCCAGCATGCCCAGCATGACCAGCAGGCCCACCAGATAGGGCGTGAGCGCCGGGCCGGGCAGGGCAGCTCGCTCGGCCTCGATGCGTTGGCGTACGGCGTTTTGCAGCGGGGCCGGCACGCGAACGAGCCAGTCCCCCAGCTGCTGCAGTTCGGACGGCACTTCGGTCAGGGCCTGTTGCAGGCGGGCTGTGTCGCTGCGGTAGCGGTGCAGTTCTAGCGCGCCAAAGACGTACACGGCACCGATCACGGCGGTCATGACCAGCACCAGCAGGTGGGTACTGGCCACAGCTGCGGCGACCCACACAACGGCCAAAGCACCCAGGACAAAAGCGATGTGGAAAGGGTATTTCTTCATTGTTGTTGTAGCGTGTTGGCGGAAAGGGCTTCGATCAGGCCCAGCAGGGGTTGCAGGCGCAGGTCCAGTTCGGCCAGGAGGGCGGTGCGCATGTCATCGCACAGCGGGCCCAGCCAGGTCTCTGAGCGAGGTGCAGGCTCGTCGGCCTGAGCCGCCTCGGTCAGTTGCTTCATGTGTTGTTTGAGTGCCTTGGCGAAGCGCTTTTCAAAATCCGACGGAATGTGACCGAGCAGTCGGGCCTCGCGTTCGATCAGTACGTTCTCGAAGATGGCGTCCAGTGTGGCCAGCTGTTTGTGCGGCGTGGTGCCTTTGTCGAGCATGCCGCGCAGTTGCCCCCGCAGTGAGCGGATGATGCTGTCCATTTGCCGCTGATGACCGACGCAAAAGCGTCGAAATGGGTCAAACGCCGTTTTCGGGTCGATCGGTTGCTCCAGCTCCGGCGAGGGCATTTCAATGCGAGGCATGCCCGGGGCGGGCACAGTGCCCTGCACGATCGATTGTTCGAGTGCCACACGCACCTGCCCGAAGCGCTGGCGCAGCACGGTGGCGTCCACCCGTGCTTTGGCCTGTGCGGGTGGGGCCTCTGGATCGTCTACTGTCCCGATGAATGCCTGCAAGGCGATCGCATGGCGGAAGTCCAGCCAGTCGGCGAGCTGCTGCCCCACTTCACCCGGTGCCACGGCAGCATCAACCAGGCCTTTCTCGGAGAGAAAGCGCAACAGTGCAGAGCTGTGGAGACGGGCACGCGGCTGGACTCGCGTCATGGGCAAGGTGGCTTGAAAAAGTGAAAGGCCGGGACGAGCAGACAAGACGGGTGCAAGGGCAGCCGTCAAGGGACGTCTCCGGCGGAAAGAAGGTCCTGAATTTTATCCGCGAGGGGGCATGCACCCGCTTGTGAATTGGAGTTCTAAAGGATTCAAAAACAGAAGGTGTTGCTGGCCGGATTCAGGGGGTCTTGGGCTTGAAGTCGCAGTAGCGGGACACCGCGCATTGCCCGCACAAGGGTTTGCGTGCCTGACAGATGTAGCGCCCGTGCAGGATCAGCCAGTGGTGGGCATCCACCAGATAGGCGGCGGGCACCCGCTGGAGCAGCTGCATTTCCACTTCGTAAGGCGTCTTGCCCGGTGCCAGGCCGGTGCGGTTGCCCACGCGAAAGATGTGCGTGTCCACCGCCATGGTGGGTTCGCCAAAGGCCACATTCAGCACCACATTGGCGGTCTTGCGGCCCACGCCGGGCAGAGCCTCAAGTGCCTCGCGGGTGCGAGGCACTTCCCCGCCGTGTTGCTCGACCAGAATGCGGCAGGTCTCCATCAGGTGCTTGGCCTTGCTGCGGTACAGGCCGATGGTCTTGATGTGAGCCTCCAGTCCATCGAGTCCGAGCGCCAGGATTTTCTGCGGCGTGTTGGCCACCGGAAACAGGCGCCGCGTGGCCTTGTTGACCCCTACATCGGTGGCCTGCGCCGAGAGCAGAACGGCCGCGAGCAGCTCGAACACGCTCGTATACTCCAGCTCGGTATTGGGCTGCGGATTGGCCGCCTTGAGGGTGGCAAAGAACGGCTCGATGAATTCCTTTTTCATGCCCCGGATTTTGCTTCATGGCCATTCCTTTTGCCGACCGTTTGAACAACGTTGAAACCTCCGCCATCCGCGAGCTGTTCAAGCTCTTGGGCAAGCCCGGCATCATCAGTTTTGCCGGCGGCTTTCCGGACAGCGCGATGTTCGACGTGGACGGCATCCGCGAGGCCAGCAACGCCGCCCTGGCCAAAGACCCGGGTGCCGCGCTGCAGTACGGCGCGACCGAAGGTTTCAACCCGCTGCGCGAACAACTGGCCGCTTTCATGGCCCAAAAAGGCGCGAAGGATGTGGCCCCGGACCAGCTGATCGTCACCACCGGCAGCCAGCAGGCCCTCGATCTGCTGGGCAAGCCACTGATCAGCCCTGGTGACAAGGTGATCGTCGAAGGCCCGACCTTTCTGGCCACCATCCAGTGCTTTCGCCTGTATGGCGCCGAGCTCGTCAGCGCGCCGATCGACGGCGACGGTGTTCAGACCGACAAACTCGAGCACCTGATTGCCGAGCACAAGCCCAAGTTCGTTTACCTGATTCCCACCTTTGGCAACCCCAGTGGCGCCATGCTGAGCGCTGAGCGCCGCAAACGCGTGCTCGAACTGGCCGTGAAGTACAACACCCTCATCGTGGAAGACGACCCCTACGGCGACCTGTACTTCGGCGAGGCGCCCCCGCCCAGCCTGCTGGCCATGAGCCCGCTGGTAGAGGGCAGCCGCGAATTGCTGGTGCACTGCGGTTCGCTGTCCAAGGTGCTCTCGCCCGGCCTGCGCGTGGGCTGGATGATCGGCCCGGCCGAGCTGCTGGCCAAGGCGACCATGTGCAAGCAGTTCAGCGACGCCCACACCAGCACCTTTGCCCAGGCCACCGCGGCCGAATACCTGAAAGCCGGCCGCATGCCCGCCACACTGGACAAGGTGCGCAGCGTGTACGCGCAGCGCGCCCGCACCATGGGCGATGCGCTGCGCCAGGCGTTGGGCGACGCCGTGAGCTTTGTGCAACCGCAAGGCGGCCTATTCGTCTGGGCCCGTCTGACGGGCGCAGGCGGCAAGGTG
>CAXRGK010000271.1:0-2187 GCA_964230145.1 Burkholderiaceae bacterium
ACCCCGGCAAACATCGTCACCACATTGCCGCCCATGCTGTGACCGACGAGGTCGATGGGCCGGTCGGGGCTGATCATGTCCAGCAGGGCGTCAAGGTCCCCCAGGTAATCGGGGAACCAGTAGCTGTCGGTGACGGGCGATTCGGTCAGGCCATAGCCGCGCCAGTCAAAGGCCATGATCTGGCGGTCTTGCAGGAAATCATCGCTCAAGGCGTCGACCATGAACTGCCAGGAAGCCGCCACATCCATCCAGCCGTGTGCCAGCACCAAGGGTGGCTGGGTCGCCGAAGGCGAGCCCCAGCGCAGCAGGTGGTAGCGGCATCCCCGCAATGACACAAAGGTGCTGGTCGGTTCTCTTTGAGCTTGGTACATACTGTGCCGATCATAAGGAGACAAGGCATGGCAAGCCGTCGCAAGCAGGACTTGAACAAGGATCGATCTGCAGACCACTACGCGGCACTGCACAGGGGCTTTGGCTGGGAGGTGCCGGTATTTTTCAACATGGCCGAGGCCTGTTGCCGGCGCTGGACTGCCCGTTCCGAAACGGCGCAGCAGATCGCCATTGCCGAGCATGTGCCCGGACGGGGTCTGGAGCGCAGCTGGAGTTTTGCCCAATTGCAGGACGCGGCCGACCGTCTGAGTCGGGTGCTGGAGGCGCAAGGCGTGCGTGCCGGTGACCGTGTCGCCATCGTTTTGCCCCAGCGTTTCGAAACCGCTGTGGCCTATATGGCCGTGTTGCAGATGGGGGCGGTGGCCATGCCCCTGTCCATGCTGTTCGGGCCGGATGCGCTGTCGTTTCGCATCCAGGACAGTCAGGCTCGCGTGGCCATTGCCGATGAATCGGCCTGGGCTGCGCTGCAGGAGGCCCGCAAAAACTGCCCGGGTCTGCGTACCGTGATCGGCGTTGGCCGGGCGGGTCAAGAGGGTGATCTGGATTTCGATGCCGCGATTCGGCGCCAGTCTGTGGGTTTCAAACCGGTACGGACCCAGGCCGACGATCCGGCCGTGCTGATCTACACCAGTGGTACCACCGGCAACCCCAAAGGGGCCTTGATTCCCCACCGCGCGCTCATCGGCAATCTGACCGGCTTTGTCTGCAGCCAGAACTGGTTCGGGTTTGATCCGAACCAGGCGGACAGTGCGTCCAAGGCGGTGTTCTGGTCGCCTGCCGACTGGGCCTGGACGGGCGGCCTGATGGATGCGCTGTTACCCAGTCTGTATTTCGGCCGACCCATCGTGGCCTTCAACGGGCGGTTTTCGCCCGAGGTGGCGTTCGAGATCCTGGACACGCACGGCATCACGCACACCTTCCTGTTTCCGACGGCGCTCAAAGCCATGATGAAGGCCGTGCCGCAGCCGCGTTCGCGTTACCGCCTGCAGCTGCAAGCCATCATGAGCGCGGGTGAGGCGGTGGGCGATGCCGTGTTCGCCTACTGTCAGCAGCAACTGGGTGTGACGGTCAACGAAATGTTCGGCCAGACCGAAATCAACTATGTGGTGGGCAATTGCAGCCTGTTTTGGCCGCCCAAGCCCGGCAGCATGGGCAAGGGCTATCCGGGCCACCGCGTCGCCGTCATCGATGAACACGGCCAGGAGTGCCCGCGCGGCACGCCCGGCGAAGTCGCGGTCAACCGCCGTGACGTGCATGGTGACCTGGACCCGGTGTTTTTCCTGGGTTACTGGAACAACGAAGAGGCCACGCGCAACAAATACACGGGTGACTGGTGCAGGACCGGCGATGTGGCCGTGTGCGATGAAGATGGCTACCTCTGGTACCAGGGGCGTACCGACGACATGTTCAAGGCAGCGGGCTACCGCATCGGGCCCGGCGAGATCGAAAACTGTCTGGTCAAGCATCCCGCTGTGGCCAATGCGGCTGTCGTGCCCAAACCTGACGCCGAGCGGGGCGCCCTGGTCAAGGCCTATGTGGTGCTGTCGCCCGATGCGCTGGCAGCGCGCCAGTGTGCGGGCAGCGTAGCGGCTTACGAAGACGAAGTGCGCCAGTCGCTGCAGGCCCATGTGCGTGGCCTGCTGGCACCTTACGAGTACCCCAAGGAAATCGAATTCATCGACCAGTTGCCCATGACCACCACCGGCAAGGTGCAGCGCCGTGTGCTGCGCCTGCAGGAAGAGGAGCGGGCGCGAGCCAGGTCATGACAAAATCACTTCTTTCAGAAGCATGACAGAC
>CAXRGK010000272.1:0-14107 GCA_964230145.1 Burkholderiaceae bacterium
GGCTGATCCTTGCCTCCACATTGATCAGTGCGATCAACGCGGTGGTACGCAAGGTCTTCAACAACAGCTCGAATGCTTTTCTGGAAATCCAGTGGTACCTGTTTGCCGCCTCTTTCCTGATCGGCGCCGGCTACACGCTGCTCAACAACGAACACGTCAAGATCGACGTGGTCTCTGGCAAGTTCAGCAAGCGCACCCAGATCAAGATCGACGTGTTCGGCTTTGTCGCCTTCCTGATCCCGGTATGCCTGGCCGTGCTCTGGTACGGCACCCCCTTCTTCTACAAGGCCCTGATCAGCGGTGAGGTGTCCTCCAATGCCGGCGGCCTGATCCGCTGGCCGGTTTACGCAATGATTCCTCTGGGTTTCTCGCTGCTGCTCTTGCAGGGCATCTCCGAGCTGATCAAGCGACTGGCCTTCCTTCAAGGCCTGATCGAGGATCCCACGGTCAAGAAAAACGAAAAATCGGCCGAGGAAGAACTTGCCGAATCCATCCGTCGCCTGGCCGAGGCCAAGGGCAACTGATCAAGGACACCCCATCATGGAATTTCTGATTCACAACCTGGCCCCGATCATGTTCCTGGGCCTGATTGTTTTCCTGCTGCTGGGCTTTCCAGTGGCCTTCAGCCTGGGGGCCTGCGGCCTGTTCTTCGGCTTCATCGGCGTTGAACTCGGCGTCCTCCCCGAAACCCTGCTGCAGGCTCTGCCGCTGCGAATCTTCGGCATCATGCAAAACGAGACGCTGCTGGCAATCCCGTTCTTCACGCTCATGGGCCTGATCCTCGAGCGCTCGGGCATGGCAGAAGACCTGCTCGACACCATCGGCCAGCTGTTTGGCCCGATCCGCGGCGGTCTGGCGTTTGCGGTGATTTTTGTGGGTGCACTGCTGGCCGCGACTACCGGTGTGGTGGCCGCTTCGGTGATCTCCATGGGCCTGATTTCGCTGCCCATCATGCTGCGATACGGCTATGACCGTCGGATCGCTTCGGGCGTGATTGCCGCGTCCGGCACGCTGGCACAGATCATTCCCCCCTCTCTGGTGCTGATCATCCTGGCCGACCAACTCGGCCGCAGCGTGGGTGACATGTACAAGGGCGCCTTCATTCCCGGCTTTGTGCTGACAGGCCTGTATGTCGGTTATGTGGTGCTGGTGGCGATTTTCAAACCCGCCTGGGTGCCGGCGCTGCCGCTGGAAGCCCGTACCATCCGTGAAGACAGCGGCAAAAGCGGCCTGCTGTCGCTGCTGATCCTGACCATTGTTTCGACGCTGGTGGCGGTCTACTTTGGTGAACACTACGCCGACGTGCTGAGCTGGTGGAAAGGCGAGGAAGTCGCCAGCGTAGCCACCGACGAAACCATCGTGGTGTCGATGTGTGCAGGCGTGTTGCTGGCTTTCGTGATCGCGGTCATCAATAAAATCAGCCGCCTGGGCCTGCTGTCTCGCATGGCCGAGCGCGTGACCTTTGTGCTGATTCCGCCGCTGCTGCTGATCTTCCTCGTGCTGGGCACCATCTTTTTGGGCATTGCCACCCCGACCGAGGGCGGCGCCATGGGTGCGGTGGGTGCTTTCATCATGGCCATCGCGCGCAAGCGTCTGGACATGAAGCTGCTCACACAGGCACTGCACACGACCACCAAACTGTCCTGCTTCGTGGTCTTCATCCTGATCGGCTCGACCATCTTCAGCCTGGTCTTCCAGGGTGTCGACGGTCCGATCTGGGTGGAGCACCTGCTCAGCAGCCTGCCTGGAGGGCAACTGGGTTTCCTGATCGCAGTGAACATCATGGTGTTCCTGCTGGCCTTCTTCCTGGACTTCTTCGAGCTGTCATTCATCGTGGTGCCCCTGCTGGCCCCGGTGGCCGAAAAGCTGGGCATCGACCTGATCTGGTTCGGCGTGCTGCTGGGCGTGAACATGCAGACCTCGTTCATGCACCCACCCTTCGGTTTTGCGCTGTTCTACCTGCGCAGTGTGGCGCCGGCCAAGGCCTACACGGACAAGCTGACAAAGAAGGAAATCCAGCCGGTCACCACCATGCAGATCTACTGGGGCGCCGTACCCTTCGTGGTGATCCAGATCATCATGGTGGCCCTGATCATCGCTTTCCCCGGCATTGTCTCTGGCGGTCTGGACAAGAACGAACTGGTGGACATCAGCAACGTGCAGATTGAAGCTGCGCCCACCGATGATCTGCAAGACCAGGGTGACCCGATGCGTGAAGAAGACGATCCGATGAAGGATCTGCAGGCACAGGAGCCCAAGAAGCCCTGAGCCTGACCTCTGGTCACAGCCAAGCCCACCCTGCGCGGTGGGCTTTTTTTATGCTTGTACCTGCCCAGTGGCAGACGTAAAAAAACCCGCCGGGCTTGCGCGCAGCGGGTTGATCGATCAGGCAATCTGGATCAGAGCTTTTGCGATTGCATGAAGCTGTCAAAGCGGGCTTCACCGAAACGGAACCACCAGTTTTGATCGGCGCGGAACTTGGCGTAGTCTTCGTAGACTTTTTTCCAGTTGGCATTCTTGCCGCTCAGTTCGGCGTACACGTCCTGGGCGTGCTTGAAGGCCACGTCCATCATTTCCTTGGGGAAAGGCAGGACCTTGGTCTTCTGGGCAGCCAGCTGCTTGAGGGCGCCGGGGTTGAAGGCGTCGTACTTGGTCTGGATGTCTACGTGGGCCTGGGTCGAAGCAGCTTCGATGATGGCCTTGTTCTCGGGCGACAGGGCATCGTAGGCCTTCTGGTTGACCATCAGCGTCAGCTGCGGGCCACCTTCCCACCAGCCGGGGTAGTAGTAGTTGGGGGCCACTTTGTTCAGGCCCAGCTTGAGGTCATCGTAGGGGCTGATCCATTCGGCAGCGTCGATCGTGCCTTTTTCCAGCGATTGGTAAATCTCGCCAGCGGGAATGTTCTGGGGCACCACACCCATGCGCTCGAGCACCTTGCCGGCAAAACCGCCGACGCGGAACTTCAGACCCTTGAGGTCGGCAGAAGACTTGATCTCCTTGCGGAACCAGCCGCCCATCTGCGTGCCGGTGTTGCCCAGCATGAAGTTGACGATGTTGTACTTGGCATAGTGCTCGCGCATCAGCTTCATGCCGTTGCCATGCACCATCCAGGCGGTCATCTGGCGGCTGTTCAGGCCAAAGGGAATGGCGCAGTCCAGGGCGAAGGTCTCATCCTTGCCGAAGAAGTAGTAAGGCGCGGTGTGGGCGCATTCCACAGTGCCGTTTTGCACACCGTCCAGCACGCCGAAAGCGGGCATCAGTTCACCGGCTGCATGGGTGGTGATCTCGAACTTGCCGCCGCTCATTTCCTTGACCTTCTTGGCAAAGTACTCGGAGCCACCGAACAAGGTGTCGAGCGACTTGGGGAAGCTCGAAGCGAGACGCCAACGCACTGCCGCCTGGGCATGCACTGCGGGGGCCACACCAGCGGCCAGCACGCCAGCAATACCGGCATTTTTCAGAATGGAACGACGATCCATGAAACACTCCTCGTAAAACAAAAAGAACCCACACACGGCAAACACGCCATCAGGGTTACCCATGATTGTAGAAAGGTCCGCAGCCCCCTCCGGGGCGGGTTTACCCTTTCAGGCCCGCAAGGGTATGCCATTCGGAATGATTTGATTTCAAACAAGCCGTGAGTCGATTTCACAGCGGCCAGCGCTGGCGCACGGACGCCTCGATGCCAGCAGCATCCAGACCCTGCAGGGCCAGCAGCTTGGCCGGATCACCGTGCTCGATGAATTCGTCACGCAGACCCAGCTGCAGCACTGGCCGCACCAGGCCCAAGGCCTGCAGGGCTTCCATGACGGCACTGCCTGCGCCGCCCATGATGGCGCCCTCTTCCACCGTCACGATCTGTTCGTGTTCGCTGGCCACCTGCGCCAGCAATGGGATATCCAGTGGCTTGGCCCAGCGCATGTTGACCACCGTGGCGTCCAGCGCCTCGGCCGCCTGCAAGGCCGGGTACAGGAGGCTGCCAAACGCCAGGATGGCGGTCTTGCGACCAGCACGTCTTACTTCGCCCTTGCCAAAAGGCAAACCTTCCAGATCGGCCAGCGGCTGCGCACCGACGCCAGCACCGCGCGGGTAGCGCACCGCGACGGGATGGTTCTGTGCGTAGGCGCTGGACAGCAGCTGGCGGCATTCGCGCTCGTCGGCCGGACAGGCCAGGCTCATGTTCGGGATGCAGCGGATGAACGAAATGTCATACGCCCCCGCATGGGTGGCGCCGTCGGCGCCCACCAGACCTGCGCGGTCGAGTGCGAACACGACTGGCAGGTTCTGCAGCGCCACATCATGGATCAGCTGGTCATAGGCCCGCTGCAGGAAAGTGGAGTAAATCGCCACCACCGGTTTGATGCCTTCGCAAGCCAGTCCGGCTGCCAATGTGACCGCGTGCTGCTCGGCAATGCCCACGTCGTAATAGCGCTTGGGAAATTGCTTGTGGAACGCCACCATGCCCGAGCCCTCGCGCATGGCGGGGGTGATACCCACCAAGCGCTCGTCCTGTTGCGCCATGTCACAAAGCCACTGGCCGAACACCTGGGTGAAGGTCGTCTTGGGCGGGGTGGCCGGTGGCACGATGCCCACGGCCGGATCAAACTTGCCCGGACCGTGGTAGGCCACTGGATCGGCTTCGGCCAGCTTGTAGCCCTGCCCTTTTTTGGTGACCACATGCAAAAACTGCGGACCGTCCAGGTGCTTGAGGTTTTCCAGGGTCGGGATCAGCGATTCGAGGTCATGGCCGTCGATCGGGCCGATGTAGTTGAAGCCGAACTTCTCGAACAGCGTGGCCGGCACCACCATGCCCTTGGCGTGTTCCTCAAAGCGTTTGGCCAGCTCGAACAGCGGCGGCGCGGCCTTGAGCACCTGTTTGGCGCCTTCCTTGGCGGCAGCATAAAAACGCCCGCTCATGAGTTGCGCCAGGTAGCGGTTGAGGGCCCCCACGGGCGGGCTGATCGACATGTCGTTGTCGTTCAGGACCACCAGCAGCTTGCAGTCCTCCACGCCGGCATGGTTGAGGGCCTCGAAAGCCATGCCAGCCGTCATGGCCCCATCGCCGATCACGGCAATCGCATGGCGGCTCTCACCCTTCTGACGAGCCGCCAGGGCCATGCCCAGCGCAGCAGAAATGCTGGTGGACGAGTGGCCCACGCCAAAGGTGTCGTATTCGCTTTCGTCGCGGCGCGGAAAGCCCGACAGGCCATTGAACTGGCGAAGTGAGGGCATGCGCTCGCGCCGCCCGGTCAGGATCTTGTGCGGGTAGGTCTGGTGACCCACGTCCCAGACGATGCGGTCTTCAGGCGTGTTGAACACATAGTGCAACGCCACCGTGAGTTCGACAGTGCCCAGGTTGGAGCTCAGGTGTCCGCCGGTCTTGGACACGTTGTCCAGCACACACTGGCGCACTTCATCGGCCACCTGAGGCAGTTGCGAGCGGCTCAGGCGACGCAGATCGGTCGGGGACTGGAGGGTTTCAAGCAGGCTTGACATGAAAACGTCCACAAAGGTCAATGTTGGCGTTGCACGACCATGGCGGCCAATGCCCGCATGGGCTGCAATGATGCGTCGCTCAGCCCTGTCTCGGCGAGGGCCTGCAAGGCCTGCTGGGCCAGTTCATCGGCATGGCGCTGAGCGGCTTCCAGGCCCATCAGGGCCACATAGGTCGGCTTGTCGGCAGCGGCATCCTTGCCAGCGGTCTTGCCCAGGGTGACGGAATCCGCGGTCACATCGAGGATGTCGTCCACCACCTGAAAGGCCAGGCCCAGGGCCTGACCAAAGCGGACCAGCGCCTGTTCGCAAGCTGCAGGCACCGCCATCCCACAGGCTGCCCCCAGTTGCACGCTGCAGAGCAAAAGCGCTCCCGTCTTGAGGCGGTGCATCTGCCGCAGCTGGTCTTCGGTGAGCCGCTGGCCGACGCTGGCCAGATCGACCGCCTGACCACCGGCCATGCCCCAGTAACCCGAGGCACGGGCCAGCAGACCGACACAGCGCGCCTGAATGTCTGCGGGCACGCGGTCAAAAGAAGGCGTCAGAAGTTCAAAAGCCAGGGTCTGCAGGGCATCGCCTGCCAGCAGGGCCTGGGCCTCGCCAAACTGCACATGCACTGTGGGCTTACCCCGGCGCAGCACATCGTTGTCCATGCAGGGCATGTCGTCGTGCACCAGAGAATAGGCGTGGATCAGTTCGATCGCACAGGCCGCGCGCAAGGCAGCTTCGGAGGTATCCGCCCCCACGGCCTCTGCTGCAGCCAGCACCAGCAGCGGGCGCAGACGTTTGCCACCGTCCAGCACCGCATAGCGCATGGCTTCGCCCAGGCCGGCGGGGGCCGATGCATCGACCCACCCCGACAGGGCCTGCTCCACACGGGCCAGACGCGGCTGCATCCAGACCTGAAGTTCAAAACCGCCGCTCATGCCGCGTCCCAGGGTTTGAGCTGCCCGCCATCGAGCACCTTGATCTGGTCTTCCACAGCCTGCAGTTTGTCCTTGCAAAACGCCAGCAGTGCCGCACCACGCTGGTAGCCCGCCAGCAGCTCATCCAGCGGCATCTGGCCCGACTCCAGGCGGGAGACCAACTGCTCCAGCTCCTGCAGGGCAGCCTCGTAGGTGGCCGGCAGGTCAGGTGCCGGTGCAGCGATGGGGGTCTTGGGCATGGGTTGTTTCGTACGGCAAAACACCGATTTTAGACTTTCACCCCCTTCCCACCCGCACAGCCCCAACAAACGGACGGCCCTGTTCGGTTGACCACCCACCTTGCCCATGCCCCGGGGTACAATCTGCGGCCCAGGCGGATTGAATTCCGCCTTTTTCATGCGCCGGGATCGAAGGATTCAGCGCTTTGTCCCTGCCCCTTCATAGGGGGAGTCTCTAGGTCAGGTCACCCATGTCTGATTTAAGTCTTCAACTGCAGCAGGCCGCAAGCCAACTACCAGTTTCCAGCTACTTCGACGAGGCGCTGTTCCAGCGTGAACGCCAAATCCTCTTCGACAAGGGCCCCCGCTACGTGGGGCATCAACTCGCCGTGCCCGAAACGGGCGATTACTACGCCCTGCCCCAGGAAAAAGGCGGTCGGGCTCTGGTGCGCAACGCCCAAGGTCAGGTCGAGCTGATCTCGAACATCTGCCGCCATCGCCAGGCCGTGATGCTCCAGGACCGCGGCAACCTGCAGACACAGGGCAAAGGCCACGGCGCCGGCAACATCATCTGCCCGCTGCACCACTGGACCTACTCGCCCAAAGGCGAGCTGCTGGGTGCGCCACATTTCGCGCACGACCCCTGCCTGAACCTGAACAACTACAAGCTGCGAGAGTGGAACGGTCTGCTGTTCGAGGACAACGGCCGCGACATTGCCGCCGACCTGGCCAACATGGGCCCGCGCCACAGCCTCAACTTCGAAGGCTACGCGCTGGACCGCGTCGAACTGCACGAGTGCAACTACAACTGGAAGACCTTCATCGAGGTCTATCTGGAGGACTACCACGTCGGTCCCTTCCACCCGGGTCTGGGCAACTTCGTCACCTGTGACGACCTGCGCTGGGAGTTCAAGGAGCACTACTCGGTGCAGACCGTGGGCGTGGCCGGCACCTTTGGCAAGCCTGGCTCGGACACCTACAAGAAGTGGCACGAAGTACTGCTCAAGTACCGCGGTGGTGAATTGCCCACCCAGGGTGCCATCTGGCTGACCTATTACCCGCACATCATGGTCGAGTGGTACCCGCATGTGCTCACGGTGTCCACACTGCACCCGATCAGCACCGACAAGACGCTGAACATGGTGGAGTTCTATTACCCCGAGGAAATCGTCGCCTTCGAGCGCGAATTCGTCGAAGCCCAGCAGGCCGCCTACATGGAGACCTGCATCGAGGACGACGAGATCGCAGAGCGCATGGACGCCGGCCGCAAGGCCTTGCTGGCACGCGGCGACAACGAGGTGGGTCCCTACCAGAGCCCGATGGAAGACGGCATGCAGCACTTCCACGAGTGGTACCGCCGGCAAATGAATTACAAGACTCCTGCCCTGTAGGAGGCTGCCCCTGCGGCCGAATCTGTCTTCGCGCGCAGGGGCGCGCTCCTACAAAAGGTTCCCATGCAAGCATCCTGGATGATCCTCGCGTCGCTGTTTTTCGCGACGATGAGCGTCTGCATCAAATACGCCTCCGTCCACTTCGGCACCTTCGAACTGGTTTTCTACCGCGGCATCATCGGCATGGCCTTCATGGGCGGCATGTGCCGTCTGCAAGGGGTTTCGCTGCGAACGCCCGTGCCCATGATGCACGTCTGGCGCTCGGTCATCGGCGTGACCTCTTTGTCGGCCTGGTTCTATGCCATTGCCCACCTGCCCCTGGCCACGGCCATGACACTCAACTACATGAGCGGCGTCTGGGTCGCTGCCTTCCTGGTGGGCGGCACGCTGGTGATGGGGCGGCTGCAGGACGCCCTCAGGCAAGGACCGATTGCCCTGACCGTGATGGCCGGTTTTGCCGGCGTGATCATGATCCTGCGGCCCACCATCGAGCAAAACCAGCTGTTTGCCGGTGTGGTCGGCCTGATGTCCGGCCTGATCGCGGCCATGGCCTACATGCAGGTGGCCGCGCTCGGACGCATTGGGGAGCCCGAATCGCGCACGGTGTTTTTCTTCTCCGTCGGCACCACGCTCGTCGGTCTGCTGGGCAGCCTCTGGATTGGCCTGACCCCCTGGACCTGGCCCGCAGTGCTCTGGCTGCTGCCCGTGGGCTTGCTGGCCGCCGGTGGCCAGCTGTGCATGACCATGGCCTACAGCAAAGGCGCAACCCTGGTGGTGGCCAACCTGCAGTATTCGGGCATCGTGTTTGCTGCGCTGTACGGCTTGTTCCTGTTTGGCGACCAGATCCCCTTGATCGGCTGGGCCGGCATGGGACTGATCATCGCCAGCGGCATCACCGCCACTGCGTTGCGCAACCGCGCCCTGCCCAAGCCCCCCGCCGAAGAACATTGACCTGCGAGAAACGCCATGCACACCCTGCTCATTTCTGCTGCTGAACTGCAACAACTCCAGGCCCGAGGTGCCCCGGTCACGGTCATCGATTGCAGTTTCGACCTGATGAACCCCGAAGCCGCCGACACCCTGTTTGCCGAAGTGCACATCGCAGGGGCACAGCAGGCCCACCTGGACCGTGACCTGAGCGCCAAAGACACCCTGCAAGCCGTCAATGGCGGACGCCACCCCCTGCCCCGACGCAACCTCGTGGCCGCATGGCTGGGCCGCATCGGCGTGGACAACGCCACCCAGGTGGTGGTGTATGACCGCAACGGCTGCAACTACTGCGGCAGGCTTTGGTGGATGCTCAAATGGCTGGGCCACGACGCCGTGGCCGTGCTCGATGGCGGGTTGCAGGCCTGGCAAGCCGCCGGCGGCGCCACGGAAAGCGGGCCGGCCCGTCCGGTGGCTGCGCGTGAATTCACGCTGGGTGAACCGCTGCGTGAGCTGGTCGACACCGCCACCGTGTCGGCCCGTTTGGGGCAGACTGGCCAAACTGTGGTCGATGCGCGCGGTGCCCCACGTTACCGCGGCGAAGTGGAGCCACTGGACCCGGTGGCCGGGCACATCCCGGGTGCGCTGAACCGGCCTTTCACCGACAACTTCACGCCCGAAGGCCGCTTCAAGCCGGCCGAGCGGCTGCGCAGCGAATGGACAGCCCTGCTGGGACAGCATGCGGCCGAAAGCGTGGTGCACCAGTGCGGCAGCGGGGTGAGCGCCGTGCCCAATCTGATCGCCATGGAGCTGGCCGGGTTCTCGCCCACGGCCCTGTATGCGGGCAGCTGGAGCGAATGGTCCCGCACCCCCGGCCTGCCCTGCGAAAAGGGCTGAGGTGATCAGTGCGTGTGGCCGCCGGTGAGGGCCGCCACCGCAAGCACCGTCGCAATGCCGAAACACAGCCAGAACACCTGAGCCAGGGTTTCGCGCGTGCTCAGGCGTTTTTGCAGCTGCGGAATGAGGTCAGCCAGCGCCACATAGATGAAGCTGCTGCTGGCAACGACCAGGAAAAACGGCAGCTGGTCATGCAGCCAATCCACCACCCAGTAGCCCAGCAGGCCACCCAGAGCCGTCACGGCCCCGGCCAAAGACACCTTGATCAGTGCAGCATGGCGTGAGCGCTCACCCTGGCGCAAGACGACCAGATCGCCCATGTGGTGCGGCACTTCGTGCGCCAGCACGGCCAGTGCCGCAATGGCACCCAGTTGCGCATCGGCCATGAAGGCCGACGCAATCAGGATGCCATCGCCAAAGCAGTGCAGGCTGTCGCCTGTGAGCACCGCCCAGCTGCCGGGCGTGGCCTCGTGATGGTGGTGATGACCATGGGAATGGGCATGACCGTGCCCCTCACCATGGCCGTTGTGGTGTTCATGGCCGTGGTGCCAGAGCTCGGCCTTGTCGAGTAGAAAGAAAAACACCAGGCCGATCAGCAAGGTGATGAACAGGGCGTGGGGTTCGATGCCGCTCTCGAAAGCTTCCGGCAGGAGCTTGAGAAAACCGGTCGCCAGCAGCGCTCCCGCCGCCAGACTGAGCATGTGCTGCGTATAGCGCGAGAGCACACCAAAGCTCAACCAGGCCGCCAGCCAGACGCTGCCGATACCGGCCAGCAAGGTTCCCACGAGGATCAGCAACAAAGTCATAAATGCCCGAAAAGAAACCGCCCCGAGGGGCGGTGTTTCGTGCAGCTATTGTGGCACACGCTCAAGACCGCCCAAGCGGCCACAAGGGACGGACATCAGGCCACGCCGTACCGCCGTAACCAGGCAAGCAGGCGCTGCCAGCCGTCTTCGGCGGGGCCTTGCCGGTAGCTGGGTCGGTAATCCGCATGGAAGGCATGCGGCGTGTCCGGATAGACCACGAATTCACTGGCGCGCGCAGCGGCCGAGCCCTGGGCCAAAGCGGCCTTCATGCGCTCCACCCCTTCGAGCGGGATGCCGGTATCGGCACCGCCATACAGCCCCAGGACAGGCGCTTTGTACTGGGCGGCGAGATCAAGGGGGTGCTGTGGCGTCATGGCATTGGCTGCCCCCGTCAGGCGGCCATACCAGGCCACCGCAGCTTTCAGGCGTGGCTGGTGGGCGGCGTACAGCCAGACGATGCGCCCGCCCCAGCAAAATCCGGTGATGGCCACGCGGTTGAGGTCACCGCCATGGGCACCGGCCCAGGCCACACAGGCATCCAGATCGCCCATGACCTGCGCATCCGGTACCTTGGCAATGATCTCCGACTGGATGCGCGCCACCTCTCCAAAGTCGGAAGGATCGCCCTGGCGCACAAACAACTCGGGGGCAATGGCCAGATAACCCTGGCGCGCCAGTCGGCGGGTCACGTCTGCGATGTACTCATGCACACCAAAGATTTCGGACACCACCAGCACGACAGGCAGTCCCGTTTTGCCGGCAGGGGCGCTGCGGTAAGCCGGCATCCGAAAGCCATTGACGTCGATGGTGACTTCACCGCTGACCAGGCCCTCGGCAGAGGTCTTGACGGCCGTCTGGGCCATCAACGGCCCTGCAGCAGCCACATAACCCACGCCGAGCGCAGCCTTCAGCGCACTTCGGCGGGTGGGCAAGCTCGCACCATCCAGGAGCGCCTGAGTGTCCTGCACCAGTTGCTGCATCTGCTGTTCGATCCCGGAATTCATCGTTTCATCTCCTGAAGTGGTTTTTGTCGTGCACCCATCCTGACACAAGGTGAAAACCGTCGCCGGGTCAGGGTTGTGAAGTGGCCAGCCGGGCTGCAGCCAGATCCCAGCCCGCCCAGCCACAGCTCTTGAAGAGCACAGGGCCCTGCGTAGGCTTGGCCTCTTGAGCCAGCATCTGGGCCAGGGTCTGCCATTGCGTCGCATTGATCCCGGCCTGGATCAGGTCGCCCGCTTCGTGCGAGGCCTCCTGCGTGTCCACCACGACACGGCCATCGCGCGCCAGCTGCCGCGTCAATTCGGGATCGAGTTCGATCATGGAGGGTTTGAAAGCCCCCACAGCGCCCAGCCACACCTGCGGGTGCAGCGGCCCTTGCAACACCACCGCATGGGCCGGTGTGCAGGTGACCACCAGCGGGCAAAGGGCCTGAACCTGCGCGGGATCGGCCACCGCCTGCGCGGTGCAACCCAGTGATGCCGCATGGTCAGCCAGCGATTGCGCGCCGGCCAGTGTGCGCGAGGCGATGAAAAATTCACGCACCCCAAGCCCTTGCGCAAACGCCTCCAGGTGTGCCCGGCCCTGCACGCCAGCGCCCACGATCAACATCGGGCCTTGCGGCAAAGCCGCCAGTCGTCGGGCTGCCAGCAAAGACACGGCCGCCGTGCGGCGCGCAGTGAGCGTCGGCCCATCGAGCAATGCCGTACGCTCGCCAGTGGCCACATCGAACACCAGCACATCGCCCTGAATGCTCGGCCGGCCGGTCCCTGCATTGGCGGGTGTGAAAGTGATGAGCTTGGTCATGGCCACGCGTTCGTCGCTGGCAGGCATGACGAACAGGCTGGCGCCTCCCGGCAAGGACAGCACCTGCCGCTCTGGCACCCGCACCGCCGGGTCACATACAACGGCGGCCACCTCATCGGCCAGCTGGCCATAAGGCAAGGCTGCTGCAGTCAGACGATCCAACGCTTCAGCCTGCCGAGAGTCTGGCCGCCACTTCGCGCTTGCCCAGTTTGCGCACAGCGGCGATGGCTTCAAGCTGACTGGCGCGTGGTCGGGTTTTGCCGGTTTCCCAGTGGTAAATCGATTGCGGCGACACGCCGATCAGCTGACCCATTTCAGCCGCCGACAGGCCCAGCTTTTTGCGCAGGTTGGCAAAGCCGGCCACGCGAAACCGCAAGCTCGACCCGGCAGAGGCGCCTTCGTCGGCCGCTGCCGGACGGGCCGAGTCCTTGCCACCGCCTTTGGCCTGACGGGCCACGGCACGCTCAAGCGCCTGAAGGCGGCGCTTGAGGGCCGCGATGTCGGCACGGTACTGCGCGTTGGCTTTTTTCAGCGCCCGGATTTCCGAGCGCACTTCCTTGCGAGCGATCCGGGCGATTTCGGATTTGAGCTGATCGGCAAAACTGGACATGGGCGTTCCAATGGCTTCAAAAAGACAAGAATAACGGAATCGCTTAACTTTGAAAAACCGTGACGGTCCGGAGTTTCAAGCTGTCTCAGTGCGCCTGCTCCCAGTTCGGGCCTACACCCACTTCGGCCAGCAGGGGCACCTTGAGTTCGGCCACAGCGGCCATGATGCGCGGCACCTCGACTCTGACCCACTCGATTTCGTCCTGCGGCACCTCGAACACCAGTTCGTCGTGGACCTGCATGATGACTTTGGTCTGTTTGCGCTGCGCATCGAGTGCCTGCTGCACCGCCACCATGCTCAGCTTGATGAGGTCGGCCGCCGTGCCCTGCATGGGCGCGTTGATGGCGGCGCGCTCGGCCGCGGCGCGGCGCGGGCCGTTGGGGCTGTTGATCTCGGGCAGCATCAGGCGCCGGCCGAACACGGTTTCCACATAGCCCTGCGCCTTGGCCTGCTCGCGCGTCTCGTCCATGTAGCGCTTGACCCCGGCAAAACGCTCGAAGTAGCGCGTGATGTAGTTCTTGGCGGCCATGTTGTCGATGGAGAGCGCCTTGGCCAGGCCAAACGCACTCATGCCGTAGATCAGGCCGAAGTTGATGGTCTTGGCATAACGGCGCTGCTCACTGGACACCTGATCGGGCGTGAGGCCGAACACCTCGGCGGCCGTGGCCTTGTGCACGTCCAGGCCTTCGTGAAAGGCGCGCAGCAGCGCCTCGTCGCCGCTCAGGTGCGCCATGATGCGCAACTCGATCTGGCTGTAGTCGGCGCTGGCGATCACGCTGCCGGCGGGCGCCACAAAGGCCTCGCGCACCTTGCGCCCCTCGGCCGTTCGGATCGGGATGTTCTGCAGGTTGGGTTCGTTGCTCGACAGGCGCCCCGTAACGGCCACCGCCTGCGCATAGTGCGTGTGCACGCGGCCGGTGCGAGGCAGCGCCATCTGCGCGAGCTTGTCGGTGTAGGTCCCTTTGAGCTTGGACAGGCTGCGGTGCTCCAGGATGCGCGCGGGTAGCGGGTAGTCTTCGGCCAGTTTTTCCAGCAC
>CAXRGK010000273.1:0-10772 GCA_964230145.1 Burkholderiaceae bacterium
CTCGCCCGCATGGAAACCGGCTTGCTGGGCCGCAACGGCTTTGGCGAACGAGTCGCTGGCGAACTGGTCCACGTCCTCGCGCGTGATGCCGTATTTCTTGGCCAGGTTCTCGGCGGTCTGGATCATGTTGATGCCGGCAGCCGGGTCCTTGAGGGCTTCCCACATGTAGTCCTTGAAGCCCACCGGCGCGCCCAGCTTGAAGCCGGTGCGGTGGTCAAAGGCGGCGATCGGGTTGCGCGTCATGCTTTCGGTGCCCACCACGAGGGCCGCATCGCACACGCCCGCCTCGATCTGTTCACCCGCCTGACGGAAGAGTTCAAAGCCGGTGCCGCAGATGCGCTGCGCCATGATGGCGGGGACGTCCTGCGGCACACCGGCGTACAGGCCGATGTGGCGTGGCAAAAAGAACTGGTCGAAGTCGCCAGGGGCCATGTTGCCGGTGATGACCGAGCCAATCTCGGTGGCGGCGATGCCAGCCCGTTTGAGCGCTTCGCGTGCTGCCTTGATGCCCAGGTCGGTGGGCGAGATGTGGCCCAGCGCACCGCAGTAATCGACCATGGGCGTGCGCACACCCTCGTGCATCCACACATCGGCAAACGCGTTGAAAAATCCTTTGGAAGCCATGGCGCTCTTTCTGTTGGAGGCCGCCCCTGCGGCCGAATGTTTTTTGCAGGAGGCCGCCCCTGCGGCCGAGTCATTCGCGAGCAGGGGCTCGCTCCTACAGGTTGATGTCCTGGTTTATTGCGGTTTGAGGATGTAGTGCAGGCGGTCTTCGTGCAGGGCCGCTACGGTGTCAGCGCGGTGGGTCAGCACCGAGCGCTGGTTGATCGAGCCTTTGTCGGTGATCTCGCCCTTGTCAATCGTTGGCGGTTCGCTCAGCAGACACAGGCGGGCGATGCGGTTGGCACTGCCGGTGCTGGAGGCTGCCAGCTCGTCCACCACTTTCTGGAAGTGCGCGAGCACCGGGGTGCTGGCCAGCACATCGGCCAGCGGGGCGTTGTCGGGCAGGCCGGCGAGTTCGCGTACCCTGGGGGTAGGAAAAACCATGGCGCCGACTTCCTTCATGTTCAGGCCAGTCAGCACCACGTCCTGGATGTAGGGGGCGCCGGCGGCAATGATCTTGCCGCGCAGCGGACCCACGCTCACGAAGGTGCCGGTGGCCAGCTTGAAGTCTTCGGCAATGCGGCCGTCGAACTTCAGGCCCAGGTGTACGTCCGTCTCATCGATCCACTTGACCGCATCTCCGGTCTTGAAAAAGCCTTCTTCGTCAAAGGCCTCCTGTGTCTCCTTGGGTGCGCGCCAGTAGCCGGGGGTGATGTTCGGGCCGCGGTAGCGCACCTCGGTCTTGCCGTCGGTGTCCACCAGCTTGAGCTCCATGCCGGGGGTGGGCACGCCCAGATCGCCAGCACGCACATTGGGGCTGGTGACGAACAGGCCGAAAGGCCCGGATTCGGTCATGCCCAGGCCAGATGTCATGACGATGCGCTCGCCGATCTCGCGCTCTTCGCTTTCGTACAGGCTGTCCCAGATGGGCTGGGCCAGCGCGGCGCCGGCGTAGAAGAACATCTTCACGCGCGACAGAAAGTTCTTGCGCAGCACATCGTCGGTCTTCATGGCATTGGCAATGGCCTCAAAGCCTGTGGGCACATTGAAATAGACCGTGGGCGCCACTTCGCGCAAGTTGCGCAGCGTCTCCTGGATCAGTGCGGGTGTGGGCTTGCCATCGTCGATGTACATCGTGCCGCCGTGGTAGACCACCATGCCGAAGTTGTGGTTGCCGCCGAAGGTATGGTTCCAGGGCAGCCAGTCCACCAGCACCAGAGGCTCCTCCAGCAGCACGGGCATGGACTGGGTCATTTGCTGCTGGTTGGCGCACCACATGCGGTTGGTGTTGATGACCGCCTTGGGCAGCTTGGTCGAGCCGCTGGTGAACAGGAACTTGACGATGGTGTCGGGGCCGGTGGCGGCCATGGCCTTGTCCACCGCGTCGGTCACAGGGGTGGCGCACAGCTCGGAAAAGCTGCTGACCTGGCGGCCGTCGACGCCGCCTTCGGCCATTACGATGTCCATGTCATCGCCGACCGTGGCGGCGATCGCTTTGGCGTAGCGCGCGTCCTGTGCGAACACCAGCCCCGGTGTGACGGTGCGCAGCACATGCTTGAGCTTGTCGTAGTCGACGCTGACCAGCGAGTAGGGGGGCGAGACCGGGGTCCAGGGCACGCCGGCCACCAGGCAGCCGAGCGCCAGCAGGGCATGTTCCAGGCTGTTCTCGCTCAGGATGGCGACCGGCCTTTCCGCGTTCAGGCCACGGTTGATCAGCCCTTGGGCAATGCTGCGGGCGGTGGTCCAGGCCTCGGCATAAGTGACGTGGCGCCAATCGCCCAGGCCGCCGTCGGTGTTTTTCACGCGGCGGGCCATGAAGGTCTGCTCTGGCTTGACCTGTGCCCAGTGCCGCAGCCGGTCTGTCAGTCGCTCGGGGAAAGCTTTCAGGTCCTGCTCAGCACGCAGGTAGTGGGTGCCGGGCACGCCATCGCGCAGCGCCACGCGGGTGACACCGAATTGGAGGGGGCGGAATTTCGGGGTGCTCATTGTCTTGTCTCCTCGCTTTTGCAGGAGGCCGCGCTTGCGGCCGAAAAGTCATCCGGACTTGGTTTGGCCGCAGGCGAGGCCTCTTGCAGGCGTTGTCAGTTGGTTTTCTGGACCTTGGCCGCCTTGCCTTCGAGGAAGGCCCGCACGCGCGCTTTGGCTTCGGGGGCAGATTGGGCGATCGAGGACATCAGGGCTTCGGTCAGGAAACCGTGGTCGGCGGGCTGCTCGGCGATGCGCGGCAGGGCGTGCATGAGGGCGTAGTTGGTCAACGGGGCGTTGGTCGCGATCCGGGTGGCCAGCTCTATCGCCTTGTCCAGCCCCGTGCCTTGTGGCACCAGGTATTGGGCAAAGCCCAGGCGCTCGCCATCGACCGCGTTGTAGACGCGGCCGGTGAGCATCATGTCGGTCATGCGGGCCACGCCGATCAGCTTGGGCACGCGCACCGAGCCGCCGCCGCCCACGAAGATGCCGCGTGTGCCTTCGGGCAGGGCGTAGAAGGTGCTTTCGTCGGCCACGCGGATGTGGGCGGCGCTGGCCAGTTCCAGGCCGCCACCGACCACGGCGCCGTGCAGCGCAGCGATCACCGGCACACGGCCGTACTGCACGGCGTCGAGCGCGACGTGCCAGTTGCGCGAGTGGTACACGCCTTCACCGGCATCGCGTTCCTTGAGTTCGGACAGGTCCAGGCCAGCGCAGAAGTGTTCGCCTTCGCCGTCAATCACGGCAGCCTTGGCCTCGGCCGGCAGGTTCTGGAAGGTGTCACGAATGGCTTCGATCAGCGAATCGGACAGCGCGTTGCGCTTGGCCGGACGGCGCAGGGTGACCACGGCGACGGCACCACGCATTTCAAGGGTGACGCCATGCTGGGCTGCGCGTTCGAGGATCGGGTTGCTCATCGGGAAGTCCTTTGCAGTGGTTGACCGGAAATCAAAAAGGTTATGATCGATAACCATATTGTGGACAATCCATGCCGCTTTTTTCCCTAGGGATTTCCCTAGCCGGGGCGGGAAAATGCTTGCGCAAATCTTTCAGACAGAGGACACCGACAGCATGAAACACCAAGACCTGATCGCGATCGACATCCACACCCACGCCGAAGTGAGCTGCTGGAACCCGTTTGACAACTATGGCGAGGAATACGACCGCGCGGCCGACAAATACTTCGGCTCCAACCGCCGCCCGACGATTGCCGAAACCGTTGCTTACTACCGCGAAAAGAAGATCGGTCTGGTGATGTTCACGGTGGACAGCGAAGCGCAGCTGGGTCGCCGCCGCATTCCCAACAAAGAGATCGCGCAGGCCGCGCGCGAGAACAGCGACATGATGATCGCCTTTGCCAGCATCGACCCGCACAAGGGCAAGATGGGGGCGCGCGAGGCCGAACGCCTCATCAAGGAGGACGGCATCAAGGGCTTCAAGTTCCACCCCACGGTTCAGGGCTTTCTGCCTTATGACCGCATGGCCTGGCCCATCTACGAGGTGATCAACGCATACAAGCTGCCGGCGATCTTCCACACCGGGCACAGCGGCATTGGTTCAGGCATGCGCTGCGGCGGTGGCCTGCGTCTGCAAAACAGCAACCCCATGCTGCTCGAAGATGTGGCCATCGACTGGCCTGACATGCAGATCGTCATGGCGCACCCGAGCTTTCCGTGGCAGGACGAGGCATTGAGCCTGGCCACGCACAAGCCCAACGTGTGGATCGACCTCTCGGGCTGGAGCCCGAAGTATTTCCCGAAGCAACTGGTGCAGTACGCCAACACCTTGCTCAAGGACCGTGTGCTGTTTGGCAGCGACTACCCGCTCATCACGCCCGAGCGCTGGATGAAGGACTTCGAGGTCGCCGGCTTCAAGCCTGAAGTCATGCCCGGCATCCTCAAAGGCAACGCCGTGCGCTTGCTGGGTCTGGCCTGATCTCCTCGACTGTTTGCGCGCAGGGGTGCGCGCTCCTGCAGATGGTCGTCATGCTGTTGGAGGCCGCCCCGGCGGCCGAATGATTTGCGCGAAGGTTTCCCCTCGGGCAAATGGGGGCTCATGGCGCGAGCACCAGATTCTTTGTGGTCGTGCTGCCTGCCGCATCCAGTGTCACGTTCGGATCGGTGGTTTGTGCGGTGTAGCCATCGGCCGCACCATAGACCTTGTACGCGCCGGGGGTGATGCTGTCGGCGGTGAAGCTCAGGGGACCGCCATTGCCCACATAACTGGCCCGGATGGGCGCGGCCAGCGGCAGTGTGAGGGTGTATCCGGCAGTGCTGGGGTCCACCAGGCTCCACGCCACATCCAGCGCCTGTGAGGTGCTCAGGGTTTGCTGCGCATTCACGCTGGCTTCGAGCAGAGGCTGTGGTGGTGTGCTGGCATCGGTCACCGTACCGCTGATTTGTGCTGTGGTCGAAGTGGGCGGCAAGATCGGCGATGCGGCGGTGTTGAGCTGTGTCGAGCCGATCGCTGTTGACACCGGCACCCCGGTCACCGCTGCTGTGGTGCGGCCTGTGCCGGAAATCGTCACCGTGTAGTTGGTGTTTTCCGGCAGGTAGGCGATCACGAACTTGCCGGTGGTGCTGTCGGGCACCGTGGCGCGCAACTGGTTGTCGGGATCGCGAGTCGAGACCACCACGCTGGAGGCGATGGCCGGATCCACATAGCCCTCGATCTGGGTGCTCAGGCGCTTGGTGACAGCCACCACGGGCTTGAGGTTGTAGTTGCCGGAATTGCCAGCGCGAACGATGGATTTGCAAGCGTCGAAGTCCAGCACCATGTCGGCCACCTGGTTGTTGGTCACTTCGAAGTGCGCCTTGAGCTTGTAGCCACTGGTTTGGGCGCTGGGGGTGCGCAGCTCGATTTCATTGTTCGTACCTGAAAGCACCAGGCTGTTGGCCAATGGTGCATCCGACAGCACCAGTCTGGCCTGCTCGTACCGACCTGCGGGCAGAGGCAGGCTGCCCAGTTCTTGCAGCGCACCGTTGGTCAATGCCAGCAGATCAATCTTGCGTGGCGTGATCGCCAGTTCTCGCCATCCACCGTCTTCGGGGTTGGCCGTGGCGCTCTGGTGGATGCGGATCTTGTTGACCGTGATCCAGACATGGTCGTAGCCACAGCCAGGTGAATCGGTCATGGCCAGTTTGAGGGTGCCGTTGTCCGAGGTGCTGCCGCCCCCTCCACCGCAAGCAACCAGTGTGGCGGCGGTCACGGCAGCGGCCAGCCATGGCCAGCCGGAGCGCACAGGGCGCGGGATATCCAACATGGTTCAGCTCCTGAAGTTGCTGAGCGCAACTCTAGGAGCAATCAACAGGCAGTGCGGTAAGAAATGGTGACAGTGGGTGCGCCCGCGCACGCAGGGGCGCAAGTGTGCGGACCCAGTGATCAGGCGCCTTCGGGCTTGATTTGAGCGCGCGCAATCACGGGTTTCCAGCGGGCCTGCTCCTGCTGGATGAACCTGGCAAATTCGGCGCTGGTGTTGCCCACCACCAGTGCGGTTTCCTGGCTGAGCTTGTCGCTCACCGCCTTGCCTCGGGCAGCCTTGACCGCTTCCTGCTCGAGCTTGTCGATGTGTGGTTTGGCCAGTTTGCTGGGCGCCATCAGGCCGTACCACTGGGTCATTTCAAACCCTTTGTAGCCTTGTTCGGCCACAGTAGGCACATCGGGCAGCTGCGGCAGGCGTGCGGCCGTACCGGTGGCTATGCAGCGCAGCTTGCCGGCTTTGATGAATTGCAGCAGTGCCGGCGCGCCGACCGAGGCGGCCTGCAGGCGACCCGCCATCAAGTCCGTCAACATGGGACCGGTGCCGCGGTAGGGCACGTGCAGCATGAAGGTGTCCGACACCATCTTGAGGTATTCAAAGGCCAGATGGCCTGCGCTGCCATTGCCTGCCGAGCCGTAGTTGAGCTGGCCGGGGCGGGCCTTGGCATAGGCCACGAATTCCTTGAGGTTCTTCACCGGCAGGTCCGGGTGCACCACATACAGGCTGGGCACCTTGGAGATCAGGGTGATGGGCGTGAAGTCCTTGATCGGGTCGTAAGGCAGCTTGGGGAAGATGAAAGGGTTGACCGCCAGCGTGCCGATGTGACCCAGGATGAGGGTGTGCTCATCGGCGCTGTTGGCCACTTCCTGCATGGCGATGTTGCCGGCTGCACCGGGCTTGTTGTCCACAAAAACGTTATGGCCAATGGACTTGGCCATCTCGCCCGCCAGGGCGCGCGCAACGATCTCGGAGCTGCCGCCCGGGGCAAAGGGCACCACCAGACGCAGGGGTTTGCTGGGCCAGCTGCCTTGGGCCAGGGCCTGGGGCAGTTGCAACAGGCCTGTGGCGCCAGCCGCAAGGCCGCCCAGCGCCTGTCGACGGGTGATCTGTGAATACATGGGCGGCTCCTGAATCGGTTTTTGAGAAGATATTGTCATCTCCGCATGGGCCGGCTTGCATGTGGAATCCACTTAGGGGTCGACAGTACCCCAGTCGGGCACTGGCCAATGCAGCAGCTCGGCCAGACGGCAAACCACCCAACGCGCTTCGGCCTCGTTGACCACGACGGGTTCAGTCAGAAGGCCCTGCAGGCAGCGCTCGAGGGCCAGGTCTTCGGTGATGCCCAGCTGAAACTGCTGTGTGGCGGTAGGTTCGGTCAGCAGCTGGGCCATGTCTTCGCACAGCTCGTAACGTGCGGCCAACTCGCCAGCGCTCACCGTGGGTTTGAGCTTGCCCGGTAGCACATACAGCGCCGCAAAGCTCGGCGGTATGAAGATCTGGTTGCCTTCGTCCATGGGGGCTCAGGCCTTCTTGACGAACTCGCTCTTGAGCTGCATCGGGCCGAAGCCCTCGATTTTGCAGTCGATGTCGTGGTCGCCCTCGATCAGGCGGATGTTCTTGACTTTGGTGCCCACCTTGACCACCGAGGACGAGCCCTTGATTTTCAGATCCTTGACCAGTGTGACGCTGTCTCCGTCCTGCAGCACATTGCCGTTGGCGTCCTTCCAGAGTTTGGCCGCTTCGGCGCTGGCGCTGGCTTCGGCCGGGTTCCATTCATGGCCGCAGCTCGGGCATATCAGCAGGTTGCCGTCTTCATAAGTGAATTCGGACTGGCATTGGGGGCAGGGGGGCAGTGTGGTCATGCATGGGCTTTCGAGAAAACCTCTCGATTGTCCACGGTCCCGAGAACGCGCCGTCTGGTGACTGGACGGCGCCGCCTTTGGGACAAGATCAGGGCCAGCCAGTCTCGATAATGTGGCGTCTTCGTTATTTGTCCCTTTACCCTCCAGGAGAACCCCGTGACCTATCCCGATACCCGACTCTTCATCCATGGCCAGTGGCGCGATGCCGCCGAAGGCAAGACCTTGCCGGTGTTCAATCCGGCCACGGGACAGGAAATCGGGCGGGTGGCGCATGCCACGACCACCGATCTCGATGAGGCGCTGGCGGCGGCGCAAAAAGGTTTCGACACCTGGCGCAACATGACCGCCCAGGAGCGCGGCAAGATCATGCGCAAGGCCGCAGCGCTGCTGCGCGAGCGATCTGCCCAGATTGCGGCCTTGCTGACGCAGGAGCAAGGCAAGCCGCTGGCAGAAGCCAAGGGCGAGGTCATGGCAGGCGCTGACATCATCGACTGGTTTGCTGAAGAAGGTTCACGCGTGTATGGCCGCGTGGTGTCCTCGCGCGTCAATCTGGCGATTCGCCAGATGGTGCTCAAGGACCCGGTCGGGCCGGTGGCTGCCTTCACGCCCTGGAATTTCCCGATCAACCAGGTGGTGCGCAAGGTGGGCGCTGCGCTGGCTGCAGGCTGTTCCATGCTGGGCACGGGGCCGGAAGAAACGCCTGCGAGCCCGGCCGCGCTGGTGCAGGCCTTTGCCGACGCCGGACTGCCCGAAGGCGTTCTGGGCCTGGTGTACGGCAACCCGGCTGAGATTTCGTCCTACCTGATCCCGCACCCGGTCACCCGCAAGATCACCTTCACCGGCTCCACCCCGGTCGGCAAACAGCTGGCGGCCATGGCCGGTCAGCACATGAAACGTGTGACGATGGAACTGGGCGGGCATGCGCCCGTGATCGTCTGCGAGGACGCCGACATCGAACAGGCCGTCAAGTCCGCTGGGGCCGCCAAGTTCCGCAATGCCGGCCAGGTCTGCATTTCGCCCACGCGTTTTCTGGTGCACGAGGGTGTTTACAACGACTTTGTGCAAGCCATGGGCCAGCTCGCGGGCAAGCTCAAGGTCGGGGATGGCATGGCCGAGGGCACGCAGATGGGGCCTCTGGCCAACCCGCGCAGGCTGACGGCCATGAGCGATTTCCTGGAGGACGCCGTGCGCCGCGGTGCGCAAGTGGTGACCGGGGGTCAGCGTCAGGGCGATGCCGGCAATTTCTGGATGCCCACAGTGCTGGCCGATGTGCCGCTGGATGCGCGCATTTTCAACGATGAACCGTTCGGGCCGGTGGCGGCCATCCGCAAGTTCAGCCAGCTTGATGACGCCATTGCAGAGGCGAACCGCCTGTCGTATGGCCTGGCGGGCTATGCCTTCACACGCTCGCTGCGCAACGCCGACCTGCTCACGCGCAAGGTGGAAGTGGGCATGCTCTGGGTCACCATGCCCGCCATGCCCAACGCCGAGATGCCGTTTGGCGGCATCAAGGACTCGGGCTACGGTTCGGAGGGCGGCCCCGAGGCACTGGACGCCTATCTGAACACGCGTTCTGTGGCCATCCTCAACAGCTGAGCGCCAGCATGCACGAGCAGACCTGGCTGACCCGCGCTGCCGCACCCGGACCGGTCTTTGCGTTCGAGCCCAGCCACCGCTATCCCGATCCGCGCATCGAGGTGTTGCACCCTTCGTTTGCGAAGTACCGCATCTTCAGCAGTACGGTGGAGATGCTCGGCAGCGGCATGCGCTGGGCCGAGGGGCCGGTCTGGTTTGGCGATGGGCGTTACCTGCTGGTGAGCGACATCCCCAACAACCGCATCCTGCGTTACGACGAAGCCACGGGGGGCTGGGGCGTGTTTCGCTCGCCGTCGAACATGGCCAATGGTCTGGCACGCGACGCACAGGGGCGCCTGCTGACCTGCGAGCATGGCGGCCGGCGCATCACCCGCACCGAATACGACGGCACCATCACCGTGCTGGCCGACCGTTTCGAGGGCAAACGGCTGAACTCGCCCAACGACATCGTCTGCCAGGCCAATGGCGCGATCTGGTTCACCGACCCCCCGTTCGGCATTGGTGGGCACTGGGAAGGTGAAAAGGCCGAGGCCGAGTTGCCGCATGCGGTTTACCGGATCGACCCGCTCACAGGGGCGCTGCAGCAGGTGTTGACCGATCTGGCCGGGCCGAATGGCCTGGCGTTCTCGCCCGAAGGCCATGTGCTCTACATCGTCGAGAGCCGTGCCCAGCCGCACCGCAAGGTGTGGGCTTATGACGTGGACGCCGCCGGCGCCTTGTCGGGCAAGCGTCTGGTGATCGATGCACAAGGCCCTGGCGCACTCGACGGCATCGCGGTGGACGAGGACGGCAACCTCTGGTGTGGTTGGGGCAGCAATGGCAGCCCGGACGCGCAGCCTGAGCTCCTCGATGGGGTGCGGGTGTTCAACCCGCAGGGCCTGGCGATCGGCCACATTCACCTGCCCGAGCGTTGCGCCAACCTGTGCTTTGGCGGGGCAGGGCGCAACCGCCTGTTCATGGCGGCCAGCCATTCGCTCTACGCGCTCTACGTCGAAGCCCGCGGGGCTTTGTAGGAGCGCGCCCCCGCGCGCGAACAGTCTTCGGCCGCGGGGGTGGCCTCCTGCAAGACATCGTACAACCTGAGCGGGTCAGCCAGCGCTATTGCGTGCCTTGCGCAGCCGGTCGCGGCTGTTGGACAGGTGGGTGCGCATGGCTGCGCGTGCCGCTTCGGTGTCGTGGTTGCGGATCGCGTTGAAGATGCTTTCGTGCTCGCCGTGCACGCGCTCCAGATAGGCCTGGCGGCCTTCCGGCGCCTGGTCGGCGGTCTTGATGCGGGTGCGCGGGATGATGTGCGTGCCCAGGTAGGTCATCAGCTCAGCAAAGTGCCGGTTGCCGGTGGCCTTGGCGATCTCCATGTGGAACTGGAAATCGCTGGGCACCGCGTCCGAGTGGCTGTGGATGGCCATGGAAAAACCGTGCAGGGCGGAGGCCATCGCGGTCAGCTGCTCGGGCGTGGCGCGTTGCGCGGCCAGGCCGGCGGCCTCGGT